>CAXSFE010000030.1:0-32409 GCA_964236585.1 uncultured Acetobacteraceae bacterium | reverse complement strand
AGGAACAGCGTCAGCGCGTTCGGCCACAGGCCGAGCAGGATGAAGCACGGGTAGCTGGCGGCCAGCAGGGCGACGCAGGAGGCCACCATCGGCCGCCACCGCCGGGACGCGTCGAAGCGCGCGGCGAGGCGCAGGCGCACGGGGGTCAGCGCGACCATTGCGGCGTAGAGCAGGAACACGGCGCCGAGCGCGGAGCCGGCGGGCACGTGCAGCTGCGTCGCCGCGTAGGTCGGCAGGTAGATGACCAGGTAGGTCTGCGCGGTGCCGACGGCGACCATCCCGGCGGCGATCGCGATGCCGCTCGGGGTCGGCCGGTCGGCGGGCGCGCGGCGGTGGCGGGCGGCGAGGAAGCCGGGCGCGTCGCGCAGGCGGCGGCGCAGCAGCAGGGCGAGGGGGCCGGCCAGCACGCCGAGCCCGAACGCCAGGCGGAACGCCTCGACGGGGAGCACGGGCGCGATGCCGCTGCCGCCGAGCAGCCAGGCGACGCCCGAGGCGAGCAGGCCGGCGACGTTCTGGCTCGTGCCCTGCCAGCTGGCGGCGCGCGCCTCGGCGCCCTCGGAGTGCTCGATCATCAGCGCGGTGGCGCTGCCGAACTCGCCGCCGAGCGCCAGGCCCTGGACCAGCCGGGCCGCCAGGATGCCCCAGGGCGCGGCCAGGCCGATCGACGCGCGGCCGGGCATGAGCGCGATCGTCGCGCCGGCCGCGGTCATCATGGAGATCGACAGCACCATCGCGCGGGCCCGGCCCGCGCGGTCCGCGTAGGCGCCGAGGATCAGCGCGCCGATCGGCCTCGCCCCGAACGAGACGCCGAAGGTGCCGAAGGTCAGCAGCAGCTGGGTGGTCGGGTCGCGGCCGGGGAAGAAGGTGGCGGCGATCGCGGTCGCGAAGAAGCCGTAGATGATGAAGTCGTAGAACTCGATCGCGTTGCCGATCGAGGCGGCGACGATCAGGGCGGTCCGGGTCAGGGGGGCGTCAGGCGGCATCGCCGGCCCGACCCGCGCACCGTCGCGGCCACGGCGGCGCGCCCGCGCGACGCGTCAGCAGGGGGAGGCCTCCGCCGCGGTCGCGCCGGCCAGCATGTCGACGACCGCGGCCAGCGACTGCGCCTCGTCCTGCCCCGCCTCGCGCGCCTGCCGCCAGGCCTCGCGCTGCCGGTCGGCTCCGGTGCCCACGCGCGCGATCGCGCGCACGGCGTCCGGCGCCTCCGGGCAGCCCAGCGCCTCCGCGTCCTCCTCGACCAGCGCGAGCAGCCGGTCGAGCTGGTCTGCAGCGGGGCGCATCTCGGCGGAGGCCTCGTCGACCAGCGTGGCCGCGGCGCCGTGGCGCTGGACGCGCCACAGGTTCTCGCAGGCGATCGCGCGCGAGCCTCCGGTCAGGCCGGCGTGGACGTCGTCCCTGCGGTCCAGCATCCGGACCGTGCACCGGTACAGCGAGGCGATCGCGACCGAGTCCGCGACCGAGGCGCAGCTGTCGCACACGCGCAGCTCCAGCGTCGGGAACTTGCCGGACGGCCGGATCGCCCACCACAGGTAGCTCTCGTCCGGGATGGCGCCGGAGCGGATCATCACCGAGAGGTAGCGCGCGTAGTCGGCCTCGTCCTCCATCAGGTCGGGCACGCCGGAGCGCGGCCACTCGCGGTAGGCCGCCATGCGGTACGACTTCAGGCCGGTGTCGCGGCGCTCCCAGAACGGCGAGGCCGCCGACAGCGCGAGGAACAGCGGCAGAAAGGGCACCATCCTGCGCATCAGCACCGCCCGGCGCGACGGGTCCGGCACCTCGACGTGCACGTGCAGCGCGCAGACCATGTTGCGCGAGGCGAGGATTCCGTACTCGGCGACCATCCGTTCGTAGCGGTCCCCCTCGCTCCGGTCCTGGTCCTGCCAGCAGGCGTTCGGGTGCGTGCCGGACGCGAACACCACCAGCCCCTGCGTGCGGGCGAGCGACCCGAGCCTGGCCCTGGCGGCCGTCAGCTGTTCGAGTGCCTGGGCCGCACGGTCCGCCGGCGGGGCCTGGATCTCCACCTGGTTCTGCAGGTTCTCCTTTCCCGCGCCCTCGATCGTCCGGGCGACGGCCTCGTGGAACGCCCGGGCGGCCTCGGCGTCCGGTGTTCCGCGCGTCGCCGCGTCGGCGAGGAACAGTTCCTCCTCGACGCCAAACCGGTAGCCGGTGTCGGTCGCTCTTGCCATCGCGGGAGACTAGGGTCGGTTCCGTTCGCGATGGAAGCCTTCTCCGGGCGGCATGGTCCCGGTCGCACACTCGGCGTCCGAGGTGACGGGGGAAGGGGTGGGTCGGAGCAGCCGCCCCCGGAAACAGGGGTCTGCCTGCCCGCAGACCCGCTCCGAAGCGGGCCGCCTGCTCCCGCCCGGTGTCGGCCAGGCAGGAGCGGGCTGGATTGCCAGGCCCGGACCAGACACGATTGATGCTCGACGACCGATCGACCTGCCGGCAGGCAAGGCTGGGCTCTGCCCAGACCCGCCAGGGGCGAGCCGCCCCTGGACCGGCCTTGCTTAAGGGATGCGTTCCAAGGGCGCAGCCTTTGGCGGAGTTTGAGGCGGAGCCTCAACCTTGCTTGCCTGGAGGCCCCATGTGTCAGCCAGTCGCGCCGTTCATATCGGCCCGGTAACCGGACGTCATGCGTTGAAGTCTGACCGATGGAGGTCAGCTTCCCCGTCGGCAACGATCCCGACCCACGCGCTCGGTCTACTCGCCGGCGTCGCCGCCGCGAGCCGCCTCGGCATTCAGGCTGTTGGCGGAACTGGCGGTCTTCGAGGCACGGGGCTTCGCCTTGAACTCGGGCGCCGGCGCGATCCCGGGCACCCCTGTCACGACATGCACGAGCTGGCCCTCAAGCTCGCCCGCGGACGGGTCGTTGATCAGCCTGTCGTCTGGTTTCAGGCCTTCGACCACCTGGACGTTCTGGCCGAGGTTGAGGCCCAGTTTGACGTCCTGCAGGTGAACCTTGTCGTCCGGCCCCACGAGCGCGACCTGCATCCCCTGCGCACGGAACAGCAGGGATTGTTCCGGCACGATGAGCACGTCCGGATCGCCGGCCACCACGAAGTGCACGTCGGTGTAAGTGCCGGGCCAGATCATGTGGTTCGGATTATCCACGGTCAGCTCGGTGACGGCGGTGCGCGACTGCGCGTTGAACGACTGACCGCTGGTCTCGAACGCCGCCGTGAACGACTTGCCAGGGAACTGCGACAACGTCAGCGACGCGGTGAGCCCCGACTTGAGAACACCGGAGTAGTCCTGCGGCACGGACACGAAGACGCGCATCTCGTGGATGTCGGATACGGTGAACAGCGCAGCTTTCTTGCTGCCCGAACCCGCGTCGCCGCCGCCGCCGTCGACGTAGTCCCCGACGTCGGTGTTGCGCGCGGTCACCACGCCGTCGAACGGGGCCACGACCCGCTTGAATGCCTCCAGGGCCTGGAAGCGTCCGACGGTGGCCTGGGCGGCGACGACCTGGGACTGTGCCGCCGCGGCGTTGGCGACCTGCACGTCGATGTCCTGCTGGGCGACGGCCTGCGTTCCGGCAAGCGCCCTGTAGCGTTTCGCCGTGAGCGAGGCGAGGGTCGCGCGGGTCTGCGCCACCCCCAGCTCGGCCTGCGCCGCGGCAAGCTGCTGGTCGAGGCCGGGCGCGTTGATGGTGGCGAGCAGCTCGCCCGCCTTCACCGTGGCGCCGTAGTCCTTGTACCATTTCTGCACGTAGCCGGTGACCTGCGCATAGATCGGCGCCGAGTACCAGGCGTTGATGGTGCCGGGCAGGTCGAGCGTTCGTGTCGGCGGTCCCCTGGTGGGCGAGATGACCTGCACCTGCGGCACGCTCTCGTCGTTGGCAGTTTCCTGGAGGCTGGCGACATGCCGCTCACGGTCGATGATCCCCCAGGCGACCAGCCCGGCCACGCCCAGCGCGGCGAACCCCATGAGCAGCCGGCCGCGTACCCTGCCACGGCTGGGCTTTTCCGCCTCTGGTCCGCCCGCCTCGCCCTGGGCGAGCGCCGCGCCCCCGGCAGCCGCCTCCCCATCCCCCGGCTCGCGGCGGCCCGCATTCCCGCTTCCCCGAGCTGCGCCGTGCGGTTCCCGTCCCGCTGCGTCGCCGTCAGGCACGTCGGCCTGCCCCGCCGCGACGGCGTGGTCCCCGGCCCCGGCCGGCGGAGGCCCCTTCCCGCCGGCGCCGTGGATGTCGCGGGACGCCTCGTTCATGCGGGCGCCCCCGCGTGCGGCGAGGCCGGACTTGCATCCTTGCCCCTGGCGGCACGCATGCCCTGGAGGAGCGCGAACACGCACGGCACGAACAGCAGCGTCGCGAAGGTCGCGAACATCAGCCCGCCGATCACCGCCCGGCCGAGCGGCGCGTTCTGCGTGTTCGAGAACGACATCGGCAGCATGCCGATCATCATCGCCAGCGCGGTCATCAGCACCGGCCGGATGCGCTCGTAGCCGGCCTCCGTGGCGGCCAGCACAGCGTCGCCGTGGGCCGCCAGCCGGTCGCGCGCGAAGGAGACCACCAGGATGGAGTTCGCCGTCGCCGTGCCCATGCACATGATCGCCCCGGTGAGCGCCGGCACCGACAGCGTCGTGTGGGTCAGGAACAGGCTCCAGACGATGCCGGCAAGGGCCGAGGGCAGCGCCGTGATGATGATGAACGGGTCGAGCCACGACTGGAAGTTGACCACGATGATCAGATAGACCAGCAGCACCGACAGGGCGAGACCGCCGAGGAGCTGCGAGTAGGCGCTGCCCATGGTCTCCGCCTGGCCGCGCAGGTGCACTGTCGCGTCGTGCGGCAGCTGCGCCTTCATGTCGGCCACGACCCTGATCACCGCGTCGTTCACGGCACCCAGGTCGCGCCCCTGCGTGCTGACGTAGATGTCGATCACCGGAAGGATGTTGTAGTGCGAGGACAGCAGGGGGGTTCCGGTCTGGCTGACCGTGCTGAGCGCGCCCAGCAGCTGCCCGGATTGCCCGCCCGGATCGCCGTCTCCCTTGTCGACCGGGATCGTCATGAGGCTGTTCATCGTCCCCAGCTCGTTCTGCGGCGTCTGGATGTTCACCAGGTGCGACACGCCCGTCTTCGTGTCGAGCCAGTAGGTCGGCGCGGTCTGCCCGCTGCCCGACAGCGTCGACAGCGCGTTCTGCGCGATGTCGGCCTCGCTCAGCCCGGTGCCGATGGCGAACGAGCGCGACGCGGTCACGGCCAGGGTGGGCTCGTTGAAGGTCTGCTGGATGTTGACGTCGGCGGCGCCGGCGATGGACCGCAGCCTCGCCGCCATGGCCTGCGCGTAGGCGATGTTCTCCGCCTGCCCCCGCCCAGAGATCTGCACGTCGATCGGCGCCGGCAGGCCGAAGTTCAGGATCTTCGCGGTGATGTCGCCGGGCAGGAAGGTGAACGCCGTGCCCGGGTACAGCTTCGGCAGCGCCTGGCGCAGCCTGAAGCGGTCGGCCTCCACGGGGGAGACCGGGTTCTTCAGGCTGATGGTGATGTCGCAGTCCTGCGGACCGATGGTGCCGGTCGAGTTGTAGGCCTCGTTGATGCCGCTTGCCGGCAGCCCGCAGTTGTCCAGCAGGTTCGCCACCTGACCCTTCAGGATCTCGCGGATCGAGCCGTTCACCAGCACGGCGATCTTCGAGGCGTCCTCCAGCCGGGTGCCGACCGGCGTGCGGATGTGCATGTCGATCTCGCCGGACTTGATGCCGGGGAAGAAGTCGCGGCCGAGGAACCCGATCAGCCCCAGCGAACCGAAGGAGACCGCGGAGAATGCCACGATGAACACCCAGCGCCCTTCCAGGCTGCGGACCAGCAACCCCCTGTAGCCATCCCGGAAGCGCGCGAACCCGCGGTTGAACCCGCGCTGGAAGCGCACGAGCACCCCTGGATTCGGGACAGGGCCCCTGGCGTGCTGCGCCACCTGCGCGCGCAGCAGGAACGCGGCCATCGTCGGCACCAGGGTGCGGCTGAGGATGAACGAGGCGATCATGGCGAAGATGATCGCCTCCGCCAGCGGCAGGAACAGGTAGCCCGCGATGCCGGAAAGCTGGAACAGCGGCAGCCAGACGATGCAGATGCACAGGGTCGCGACGAAGGTCGGCACGACGATCTGGTTCGCCGCCTCGATGATGCCGGCCTCCAGCTCGGCGCCGCCCTCGAGGTGGACGTCGATGTTCTCGATCATCACGGTGGCGTCGTCGACCAGGATGCCGACCGCGAGTGCCAGGCCGCCCAGGGTCATCACGTTGATCGTCTGCCCCACCAGGGACAGCGCCAGCACGGAGGACAGGATCGCGAGCGGGATCGAGGTGGCCACGATCAGCGTCGATCGCCACGAGCCGAGGAACAGCAGCACGGTCAGCCCGGTCAGGATCGCGGCGGTCAGCATCTCCTGCAGCACGTCCTCGACCGAGTCGCGCACGAACCCCGAGGCGTCGTTGAGCGGCGTGATGGAGACGCCCTTCGGCAGGGTGCTCAGCAGCTCGGGCAACGCCGCCTTCACCCCGGCGACCACGGCGAGCGTCGAGGCGCTGCCGCTCTTGAGGATCTGGATGAGCACCGCCTGCTTGCCGCGCACCAGCACGGCGTTGGCCTGCGGCGGCGAGCCGCGGTGCACGTAGGCGACGTCGCGCAGGGTGATCGTGGCCCCGCCCACTGTCTTGATCGGCAGGTTGTTGAAGCTCTCCACCTCGACCGGGCTGGAGTTGGTCTCGACCATGTAGTCGATGGCGCCGATCTTCTGGTCGCCGGCCGGCAGCACCACGTTCTGCGCCTTCAGCGCGTTGCCGACGTCGCTTGCCGACAGCCCGTGCGCCAGCAGCTTGGCCTGGTCGAGGTCGATCTCGACGTTGAGGGACGCGCCGCCGTAGGGGGACGGGATGGCAGCGCCCGGCACTCCCACCAGCGCCGGCCGGATCAGGTTGGACGCCATGTCGTAGACCTGCGCCGCCGTCATCCCTTCCGCAGACACCTGCAGATCCAGCACCGGGACCGAGGAGGCGTTGTAGACGAGCACCTGCGGCGGGGTGATGCCGGCCGGCATCTGCTTGAGCACGGTCTGCGAGATCGAGGTGACCTGCGCCTGTGCCGCCGCGATGTCGGTGCCGGGCTGGAAGAAGATCTTGACGATGCCGCGCCCATAGAGCGACTGGCTCTCGATGTGCTCGACGTTCTGCACCGTCGTCGTCAGGGCGCGCTCGTAGTAGTAGACGATGCGGCCGGACATGTCCTGCGGCGTCAGGCCGTTGTAGGTCCATACCACGGCCACCACCGGGATGCCGATGTTGGGGAAGATGTCCGTGGGCGTCCGCAATGCTGCAAGGCCGCCGAACAGCACGATGAGGATGCTCATTACCACGAACGTCAGGGGCCGGCGAAGAGCGACCAGCACTATGGCGTTCATGACGGGACCTTCTCCGCGGGAGAGGTGCCGTCCGGGGACCACAGGCCCAGGGCGGAGCTGGACATAATTGCGCTTCTCAAATCCGTCTTCCGGTGGGGCCTGCGGCAATGCCGCTCACGAGACAGGGCCGGACCAAGCCCATGAGGCCCCGCTTGATGTCCGGCCCCGTCCGGATGTCCGTGCGACAGGGCGCCCGGGGTTCTAGTTAACGGATGAGCGTGGCTCCGTCCGGCTCATCGCAGCGCTCGGATTCTGCTTGGAGGTCGCCCTCTGGTGCGCCCTGCGATACACGTTCGTACCCATCATGCCCGCGCGTGTCTGCCCGCCCGTCGCTGCACCCTGCGGGAGACTGTTCGCGGGCTCGGGCATCTGGTTGCCGGCGCCGATATTGGGCGGACTCTCCGTCGAGTCCATTCTCGTCTGCGCCATCGCCAGTGTCGGAAGAAGCGAGACGGCCACCACAAACCACATCTTCATTTCAAGTATCCTTTTCATATCGAGCAATCCGACGCTAATTTGCTCTGAGCCATAAAGTCCAGGCACCGCCTAAAGTTCGTCTTTAAATAATTTTTTAGAGCTTGGATTGTGAAGATATTTTACTATTGTCGTTGCAGTGAGACGTCTTATTTGTCTTCCTGATGGCGTGAAATGTGGCGTAAGTCGTATCAGCAGATATTTGCACTCAATTACAATACGTCCTGAACCCTGGGGAAACCCCAATCCATGTTAGCAGATCCAGAAAGATTTGATGTCTCTGATCGGGGCTCTGGATTAAAGTAATACTCGGAGGTTGGACGAGCGGGTTTGGCCAGAAGTGAGCAAGTGGATTTGATTGGTTGACACGATGCAAGAGCAAGGCGAACCGGCCGCGTCGGCACGGATGCAGGACATGTCAGCCGGACAGGCCTATGTCCTTCGGCTGAAGGACGTACTGGCCAACGAGAGCTTCCGCCTCTCGGCTTGTTTCTCGGCCACGGCGGCGCTGCTCACCCTGGTCCTGTTCGGCTTCATCTTCTGGCAGACCGCCAGTTCGGAGACGCGCAGGATCGACGCCTTCCTGACGCTGGAAGCGCGGCAGGTCGCCGATCAGCCGGAGGCCGAACTGCGGCGCGCCGTCGAGACGAGGCTTGCCAACGACTTCCACCGCGTGAACTTCGTCGGGTTGTTCGGCGCCGACGGCGTGGCGCTGGCCGGCAACCTGCGCCGCCTGCCCGACGGCGTCCGTGCGGATGGCCGGGTACACGCGGCGGCCATCGACCTGGACCCGGCCAGCACGACGCGACGCAACGCGTTCCGCGTGGTGGAACGGCGCCTGCCCGACGGCCGAATCCTGGCGATCGGGCGCGACATCCTGGAGCTGCAGCAGCTTCGCCGCGTCGTGCTGCGCGCGCTGCTCCTCGGCCTGCTGCCGGCCTCTGCGCTGTCGCTGGTGGCCGGTGCCATGCTGAGCTTACGCGCCTTGTCCAAGGTGCGCGCCATGGACCGCACCCTCGGCCGCATCATGCGGGGCGACCTGCAGCAGCGGCTCAGGGTGGGCTCCGGACGCGACAGCCTCGACCAGCTCGCACGCTCCGTGAACGGCGCGCTCGACGAGATCGGCCGCCTCGTCGGCGAGATCAGCAGCGTCGGGGCCTCCATCGCCCACGACCTGCGCACGCCGCTGTCGCGGCTGCGCGCACGCCTGGAGCTGCACCGTGCCTATCCGGACGGCAGCGATGCCAACCTGGTCATCGAGCACAGCCTGTCCGACCTGAACCGCACGCTGACGATCATCACCGCGCTGCTGCGCATCGGCGAGATCGAGAGCGGCCGCCGACGCGCCGGCTTCCAGCCGGTCGACGTGGGCGAGGCCTGTGCCGAGATCTTCGACCTCTACGAGCCGCTCGCCGAGGCCAAGCTGGTTGGCCTCGCCTGGCGGGCCGGCACGCCCGCGACGCTGCTGGCCGACCGCGAGCTGCTGCTGGAAGCCCTGGCCAACCTGACGGAAAACGCGATCAAGTTCAGCCCGCCCGGCGGCATGGTCACGCTGTCGCTGGTCCACGGTGCCCAGGGGTGCACGATCCGGGTCAGCGACACCGGGCCGGGCGTGCCCGAGGGTGAGCGTGCCGCCATCCTTGGCCGGTTCTACCGCTCTGATCCGCGGCGCGCGCGGCCGGGACACGGCCTGGGCCTGAGCATCGTTGACGCCATCGCGCGGCTGCACGGCTTCACCCTTGCCGTGGGCGGCGACAGCTCCGGCGCAATATTCGAGCTGTTCTGCCCCTGGCAGCCGCGCGCCGCCTGGCCGGTTGCACCAGACCGCGCTCCAGCGCCGGACTGGATCGTGGAACCGACAGCTGATCCGTCCCAGGATCGTCGTCCGTAGAAGGCGCGCGGGCAGCCGGTTCCGGCCAGATATCGGCGGATTGGTGACCTGGCGGCAGTCGGTGTCCCGGCAAACAAGGCTGGGCTCCGCCCAGACCCGCCAGAGGGCCAAGCCCTTTGGAAACCCTGGACTTGAGGATTGGATTCCAAAGGCTTGCCTTTGGCGGAGTTTGAGGCAGAGCCTCAACCTTGCTTGCCTGATCGGTCATGCTCAAGGGCTGTTGGTGTAAAACCGAGTTTAATGGATGCGCGGTCGAAGAAGGCAGACATTGCCTCCAGCAGACAGATGCCGGTGCGGGCGCCTTGAAGCCCGGTCGGCAGGTCCGGAACCAGCGACGAGAGACATCATGAAATACGGGATCATCCTTCTTGCGGCGGCCGGCCTTCTGGGCGGCTGCGCCTCCTCGGGCATCGGCACCCTGGCCAGCAACGCCAACAGCAACTTCGCCGGCGGCAGCCTAGCGCTGACCGCGGAGCCGGTGATGCCCGACGTCGGCAGCCAGCAGTATCCGAATTTCGCCAGCGGCTCCGACATGGCCTCCGTCGTGACTTCGGGCCGCGAGGTCATGATGCCCGGGCAGGGTGCCAACGGCATGCCGCAGAGCCTGAACTCGCTGCCGGTCGGTGCGGCCGACATGCCCTGAGCATGCCGTCGCACCCTGCAACTCAGCAGGCGCTGCCCGGATTCGGCGACGTCGCGAACTCCAGGATGCACGGCCCGAAAGCGGTTGCGAAGGCCGGCTCGGCCCCCGCGGCATGGCCCACGAACCCGGCAGGCCGGTCGAGGACGAGAAGCCCGCCGAGCCTGGGCCGCAGCCGCGAGATCTGCGCGATGCGGCTGTCGGGGTCGCCAATGAACGCGTCGCCGCCGAACTGGGCGAACACTAGGCGGGTGCGGCTCGGCTCGACGTTGCGGACGATGCGGCGCAGGTCGTCGTCCTGGTCACCGGAGAACACGCTGCCGCCGTTGCCATGCGCCGCAGGGGACATGGCCACCACGAGGTCCGTGGTTCCTGGCGCATCGAGCATCCGCAGGCAGTTCCAGCCGCCGCGCGACTGCCCGCCGGCCGCGATCCGCGCCCAGCCACGGCGGCGCAGTTCGACCAGCCCGTCGCGCAGCCAGCCGGTCGCCCGGTCGACGTCGTCCGCCGCCGGGTCGCGGTCGAACCGCACGACGTCCCAGCCGGCGTTGTTGAACAGGCGCACGTGGGGCTGCGGCTGGATCGAACGGCTGTCTCCGCCGCCCTTGCCATGCGCCCAGACGTAGACTCCGGCCGCCACCGCCGGGCCACGCCAGAGGAAGCGCGGGTCCGGGACAAACGCGTAGCTCCAGGTGCTGATCAGCGACGGCGGCGGTGGTGGCGGATGCCATTCCCGGCCAGCCAACACGACGTCGAGGCCGTCTGCATAGACGACGCAGGGCGGCGTGCGCCCGTCGGGTTGCTGTGCAGCACAGGATGCCAGCGCCGCGGTGCGCGCCTCCTCGGACGTGACACCCCTGGCCCATCCATGGCGGCCGTCCTCGGACACGGCGAAAGCGCGCGGCAGGTTGGAGCGCAGGAACTCCGCATAGGCGTTTCGCCCCGCCGCACCGATCCATGGGACCCGGCTTGCGTCGAGGATGAGCGGCACGCTTTGTTGCGCCAGCGTGATTTTTGTCGGGAACGCCGCCGATGCTGCCGCCAGCAGGCACGCGCGTCTTGTCACCACCTCGATCTTCTCACGATCATTCCCACAAGGGTGCGAACAGGACTGGCCGCAAGCCCGGGACTTCGGGTAGCCATCGCTGCAGACCCTGGAGGCCTGCGAACAGGGAGTGTCGATCTTGCCAGCCGCAACCGCCGTTCGTCGGACGATTCTCTTGGTCGAGGATGACCTCGACTTTGCCCACCAGGTGAAGCTCGATCTTGCCAACCGTGGCTACGATGTCCGCCATGCCGCGTCCAGGGCAGAAGCCCGCGCGCAGCTCGCTCCGAGAGCGCCGGACCTGCTGATCGTGGATCGCACGCTGCCGGACGGCGACGGACTCTCGATCATTTCCGAGCTGCGCGAGCGTGGCGTTCTCGCGCCGGTCCTGATCCTGAGCGCGCTGGGCGCCGTCGACGACCGCGTGCTTGGCCTTGAGGCCGGCGGCGACGACTACCTCGTCAAGCCGGCGTCGCTCCTCGAGCTTGCTGCACGGATCAGCGCCCTGCTCCGACGCGCGCAAGACACCCGGCAGACCGAACTGAAGGTCGGCGACCTCGCGCTCGATCTCATCCGGCGCACTGCCCGGCGCGGGAGCCGGGACATTGAACTGCTGCCGAGAGAATTCCGGCTGCTCGAATACCTTATGCGCCGGCCAGGACAGGACATCACTCGTCAAATGCTGCTGGAGTCGGTGTGGCAGTACCGTTTTCCGGTTGAGACAAACCTCGTGGACGTTCATGTCGGCAAGCTTCGCCGCAAGATCGAGCAGGCGGGCGAGCGGCCGCTCATCACCAGCATCCGCAGCGTCGGCTTCCGGTTCGAGGATGACGAAGGATAGCGGCACCCAGGCCGTCGCGGTGCCCGGCGCCTGCAGGCCTCAAGCAGGTTCATACCTTCGCGGATGCGCTCTCCGCGATGCCAGTTGGTTCCCCTAGCATGGTCGATCCGGGATACCCGCCTGCCCACCGCGGCTGCCAATTCTGCTGGTGCTGCAATGAGGAGCCAAGCGCTTGCGACCCAGATCGGCCCTTCTCATCCTGGCAACCCTGCTGATGCTGGCTGCCTGCGGCATGTCGCAGCCCGGGACGATCCCGTTCACGCCAACCTCGGACCAGGGGGGAGGAGCCGCGGTCGTGCAGGCCTGGCTGGCCCGTCACCCCGGGGGCTAGACCACCAGAATGCCAAACCCACTGGCGCCAGCGACGCCTCACCCGCAGCGAGCGCGTCGCGAGCCACCCGCAAGGCCGACTTCGTCATGCTCGGCATCGTCCTGCTCTCCCAGCATCCCGGAGGCCAATCAGCGCAAAAAGGATAGGCAGGGTTTCAACAGAGCACTCCTAGCTCTAAGGACTCATCTAGATCAGCCGATGGGAGCTGGCCATGGTCGGCCCGCGCTGGGTGTCTGACCAACATCCACATGCGTGGGCAAAGCCGAAACCGGAAAGGCCAGACCCATCATGCCAATCGCGTGAACGTCGCTTCTTCCAACGTTTCGCCGATCGGTGTGCGTGTCGGGAGTGGCTGGTGGCGGCATGGTTGTCCATCTGATCCCGAACAGAACCGTGAGTGCCACCGGCGTCACGAAGGCGCCCGAGAGAGCGGCCTGAGCAGCGGTCAGGGCCACCACTTCACGCGAGCCCAAACTGTTCCCGACCATGAGTGGCAAGACGAAGTGGATGAAGGCGGTCGCAAGCACCATGAACAGGGCAGCAAGTGCCGCGGCGACGGCCAGGGTCCGGCCGACAGTCGGTCGCGCATTCTGAAAGGCATGCATCCACGGCCCCCTGTTTTGCCGCCGACGTGTCAGCAGCGACGGGACCAGCGCACTCATCAGCGCCCCCATCAGCAACTGCGGCGCCAGGCTGATGTCGAGGTGGTGCAAGGATCGGCTCGACACCGTGCCGGCGGTGGCAAGGGACACCAAGACAGGCATCATTCCGATGATGGTGTTGACGGCGATGCTGACCGCGGTCTCGGCCACGACGTATCGGCGCAGGCTGCAAGCGGTCACCGTCGTCCTCGCTGTGCCGGTCCGATGCGCATCCGGGCGAGCAGACGGTCCCGACGACAGACCTGGTGATACAGCACGGCGCCGACGTGAGAGCACAGCAGGCCGGCGATGACCAGTGCACCGAAGGCATGCGCCGTCATCAGTGGGAAATCCGTGAAATGCGGCAGCGGTCCAGGAGCCCCGAGGAACACAATGAGAGCCGCGCCGGACAGGATCATAAGCCTGATCCCGCCAGCCGCCATGAGGATCAGGACGAGATAGAGCGAGTCGTGCGTCCGCCGGGCTGTCACGACTTGCCACTGGGGTTGTCCGGCGAGAGCTTCGGGACGTTCATCAAGGAACCACCAGGCAATCCGGGCCAGCGTCGACCCAAAGACCAGAACGCCGAGCAGCGCGTGCACGCGCAGAAAAGCGCAGGTGCGGTCGGTGTCCGCAGCGTTGGTCAGGAAAAAGCCGACCCCAAGCAACGACAGGATCGCGAAGGCCGACATCCAGTGCAACGTCGCCGCAACCACCCCGTACCGGTTTCGATCGCCTGCAAGTACCACTTGGCCTCTCCTTGCCTAGATGCTTCGGACCTGTCATGGATAGCACACAATGTATATATATAGCGAGCTATATAATGGGTGATCCTGCCTCGGTCGGTCAGATGGTGAACCGGGCGGCTCGGCTGCTCCGTCGGCTGGCCGATAAGAGGATGGCGCCGCTTGGTTTGACGTCAGGCTACCTGCCCGTGTTGACCGCCCTCATGCCCGGCGTGGCGTTGTCCCAGAAGACCCTGACCGAGCAGGCCGGGATCGAACAACCGACGATGGCGGCGACTCTTGGCCGCATGGAACGGGACGGCGTCATCAAACGCCAGCCGGATCCAGGTGATCGTCGCAGTTCACTGTTCTCACTCACGCCGGCAACCCGCCAGAAGATGGTGACGATTGCCGCCGTGGTCGAGGGCATAAACGAGGACGTTCTGACAAGCTTTGCCACGGCAGACCGGCTGAGGCTCTATGAGATGCTTGCGCAGATGATCGCTGCCGTGGAGAAGGCACTCGGCGGACAGGACGAACGTCAGTGATTTCCGGCGCAAGTCGTCTCGTGCCAACTGTCAAAAAAGGATGACCGCCGGTGTGACGTGTTTCTCGCGCGCCGCTGATCGACCCGGCGCGCATACCGACCGGCAGAGTTGTCCGAGGGACCAACATATCCGCCGGTCGATGTCACACTACCAGACCGCGTCTTCATCGATTCGGCCGAGACTTACCCGTTGATTGCCGAAGCCATGGCCGTTGCGGCGTGGAAGCTCCTCGATATGCCTGATTGCCCTGAGGCACTGAATTGTCTGGGTCCGTCGTGCGGACGCCCGACGATGGCGCGTCCCGCGTTCGTCTGCGCCGCCGCCGGCCGGGTTATCGGCTACAGCCGCAGCAACCTCTCCGCGTTCCCTTGCGCCACCTTTGCTCGAACGCCCTCGTCGAGCGGCGCCGCGTCGAGCCAGGCGCCCGCCTCGCCGCTCTTCTCGTAGGGATAGTCGACCGAGAACAGCACCCGGTCCTCGCCCAGCGCCGCCAGGCTGCACGTCAGCGCCGCGTCGTCGCACACGCCCGCCGTCGTGATCGCGACGTTGCGCCGGATGTAGAACGACGGCGCCTGGGGCAGGGAGTGGTCGTCGTGCCGCGTCGTCGCGTAGCGGCTGTCGAACCGCCACAGGTGAAATGGCAGGCACTCCCCCATGTGCCCCAGGATCAGCTGCGCGCCCGGATGGCGCTCGAACACGCCCGCCACGACCAGCCGGAGCGCGTGCGAGGACGTCTCGGTGGTCCAGCCCCACATCGCGCCCCACAGCACGGTGCGGCCCTCCAGCACCGCAGGCGGGCTGGGAGGATTGCCGGGGTGGAGGTAGACCGGCGCGTGCAGCTCGTCGACCATCGCCCAGAACTCCTCGTATCGCGGGTCGTCGAGGTAGACGCCGTTGGTGTGCCCGTTGATCATGGCACCGGCGAAGCCGAGCTCGCCGACGCAGCGCCGCAGCTCCTCGCACGCGGCGACGGGATCCTGCATCGCGAGATGCGCGAGCCCACCGTAGCGGTCCGGACGGCGCGCGACCTGCTCGGCCAGCTGGTCGTTGCACTGGCGCGCAAGCGTCGTTGCCTTGCCCGCGTCGGGTTCGGCCTGCACGCCCGGCCCCGACAGCGACAGCACCGCCTTGCCGATCCCGGCCGAGTCCATCGCGTCAAGCCGCGCCTGCCCGAAGTCCTTGAGCGCCGCCGTTCCTCGCGCTGCCAGGTCCGGCGCTACGTTGGCGAGCGTGTCCTGCATGTAGGGCTCCATCTCGGCGGTCAGGAAATGCTCTTCGAGCGCGATCTTGCGCATGGGTGTGTCCCTGTTGCTTAGGTCCGTGATCAACGCTCGACGAAGCGTCGTGTTCTACGCAAAGCGCGTCGGTTCCGAAGGCGTTGTCGGGTTGGCAGACTCGGCCGGGCCGTGGCGGCCTACCAGACATGACGGTGTCACCCGATCCATACCGCGGCCTCCGCTTCCCGGCCGAGGTGATCGGACGCGCGGTCTGGCTGCATGGTACCCGTCCTATGACGTCCTGACCTTCCGTAGATATCAGGTGGTTCGTTAGGGACCTGAGGGCGTCCTGGCTCTGCGATCAGGCGCCTCCAGGCGTCACAGCAGCCGTCCACGATGGCGTCGGAGGCGGCGAACAGCCGGTGCGAAAGAGAGCGTTCGCGCAGGTGCAGCCAGACACGCTCGTCCGGGTGTCTGGTCCCGGGAAGGCGTGACGCGGCCCCAGAGGGTGTTATAAAACTGGAAGCCCGACTTCGTGCCTCGCAGCAGGAAGAAAGCACGTTTTTTCTTGAAAGAAAGAACCAAAGAACTTTCCCCGATGGGCTCGGAGCTGCCCGCGCGGCCAGGGCCTCATGGGCAAAGTCTTTTTGCTTCTTTTTCTTCAGAAAAAGAAGGGTCTTGCTGTTCCTTCCAGACAAGGAGCTGTTGCGGGGGTCATAACCGCCTCTAGCCCGCCAGCTGCTTGTTCCAGCTTCTCGCGTCCGGGCGCAGGCGGGCAAATCCGGCTCCGCACTCCGTGGCAAGTTCGTGGAACCTGTGCTCCAGCTCGTCGCCCTGCGATGCATCGCCGCTTGCCCAGACCAGCTGCACCTCCCTCGACAGCAGCACCTGCAGGGCCCTGCGCGTGGTCGGCGTGGAGCCGCCGCCCGTCGAGGCGTACAGGGTGCCGACCTGCCACCCCTCGATGCTCGCAAGGCTCAGTGCATCGACAACGCTTTCGGTCACGGCGATGCGGGTGGTGTTGACATGCTCCCCGACCCTGAACAGCGACTTGCCTGCAGGCACGCTGAAGCTCTTGGTGTGCGGGCCGCGCATCTCCCAGCCGGTGATCTGCCCCTTTGCCCCCTGATGGATCGCCCAGATGGTCCCGTCGCTGCCTTCCCGCAGCCCTCCCCCGAAAAGCGCGTTGTTGATGCTGAACGCGGGCAGTCGCCGCCTTCTGACGAGGTAGTTCCATCCCGGCGAGCCCGCCGTGAGCAGCGGCGCCTTGCGCCACGTCCGTTTGATATCAGCCGGGACCATGCTCGCTCCTCAAGTCAGGACTGTGAGTAGGGTGGCGTGACCCTCGGGAACGCAGCGCAGGACGAGACTGCGCCCGGGTGCCGACCAGGCACAGGCCCGTCATCCTGCCGGCCGTGCAGGGAAGCCGGATCGGTCCGGGCCGTCGCGGGTGGTGTCCGCGACATGGCCTGCGGCCGAGCCGCAGCAGACGGACCGTCCCGACCCTCGTGCCTGCCCTGCTTCCGATCGGCCGAGCCGACTGTCGATCCGCGAACAGCACCTGCGTGGAAGCCGGCCAGCCCAACCGCTCCCAGTTCCATCACCGACCCTCCGACGGCAGCAGCCCATAGCTCCTGGGCACGCATTTGAGGATGGTTGCGCGGTATGGGAATATGTCAAGGGTGGTTGGACACGGCAGGGGCGTGGCGAGCAGCAGCGCCGGGACCGCTCGCTTCCACTCGGAGGTGGGTTCCCTGGTGTTCCTCGACCCTGCGCGCTGCTCGGCTGCGCGAGGCCCCCGAGGCTCAGGCGTCGGCAGCCGTTGTGCTCGCCACGGATCGTGGTCCGTGACGACCCTGACCCGAAATCCAGGCGTCTCCGGGCGCTTCGGCCACAAGGGCTTTCATCAGGTGACACCTGCCTGCAGCTTTCTGTAAAATCAGGGCATGGATGCCCGGCACACCCTCCAAGTCGCCCTGACCGAACCGCTGGCCAGACATGTCGCCCAGCAGGTCGCGACCGGGCACCATGCCGCCGCCGGCGAGGTCGTCCGGGCCGCCTCGCCGCTGCTCATCGCGGGAGGAGGGGTCGAGCAGCAGCGGGCAGCTGTCCCGGGGACGCCTGCCGATGCCTGAGACGCACGTCGACGGGGCCCGCGCCTGCGATGGGCAGGGGGATCAGGAGCACGCGGAGCTGCTGCGGCAGCAGGCGGTCCTCGCCCGCTTCGGGGAGCTCGCCCTCTGGTCGGACAGCCTGGACGAGATTCTCCAGGAGGCCTGCCGCCTCGTGACCGGTGCACTCGGGACAGACCTGGCCAAGGTGCTCGAGCTCCAGGAAGATGGCCGGACGCTGCTGGTTCGTGCCGGGCTGGGATGGAAGCCCGGCGTGGTGGGCGAGCTGAGGATCGAGGCCTTGGAGGACTCGTCCGAGGGGCACGCGCTGCAGACGGGCGAGCCCGTCATCTCGCCCGACGTCGGGCAGGAAAGCCGCTTCGAGATCCCGGACTTCCTGCACGACAACGGCGTGCGGGCTCTGGTCAACGTCGTGATCATCGGCGGCAGGGACCACTCGCCCTACGGCGTGCTGCAGGTGGACAGCCGCGAGCCACGCCGGTTCAGCGACAACGACATCTCCTTCCTGCGCGGCTACGCCAACCTGCTGGCCGCCGCGGTGGACCGGCTGCGGGTCGCCGAGCTGATGCGCCAGGCGAAGAGGCGCCTGGAGCAGCTCGTGACGCAGCGCACGCAGGACCTGCACGACTCCCAGGATTTCACGCGCCTGGCGCTGTCGTCCGTCGGCGGCGTCGGCGTCTGGACGTACGACGTCGCGAGCGACCGCTTCTTCTGCAGCAGCGCAATCTCCGAGCTGTACGGCATCGACCCCGACCGGGGGGAGGCCGGGATCGGCCGGCTCGAGTTCCTGGCCAACGTCCATCCCGACGACCTGTCCCGGCTCAGGGCGGTCATGGCGGGCGGCCTGGAGCAGCCGGGCGACTTCGGGATGGAGTACCGGATCCGCCACCCGGACGGGTCGGTCCGCTGGGTGCACTCGCGCGGCCACACCTACGCCGACGCGCACGGCAGGACGTTCCGCAGGGTCGGCATCGGCGTCGAGACGACCCGGCAGCGCCAGCTCGAGGAGCAGCTGCGCCAGAGCCAGAAGATGGAGGCGGTGGGCCAGCTGACCGGCGGGCTGGCGCACGACTTCAACAACCTGCTGACCGGCATCGCCGGGAGCCTGGAGCTGCTGCAGACCCGGGTGAGGCAGGGCCGGCTCGAGGCGCTGGACCGCTACATCGCAGCGGCCCAAGGGGCCGCCAGCCGCGCCGCCGCGCTGACGCACCGGCTGCTGGCCTTCTCGCGCCGGCAGACGCTGGACCCGAAGCCGACGGACGTGGGCCAGCTCATCGCGGGGCTGGAGGAGCTGATCCGGCGCACGGTCGGGCCGGCCATCCTGCTCGACATCGCGGCGGGGGCCGGGCTGCCGCCGGCGCTCGTGGACCCGAACCAGCTCGAGAACGCCCTGCTGAACCTGTGCATCAACGCCCGCGACGCCATGCCGGACGGCGGCAGGCTGTCGATCAGGGTGGAGCGCAGGTGGGTGGACGAGCGGGCGGCGCACGCGCTGGAGGTGCCTGCGGCCGACTACCTGGTGATCTGCGTCGGCGACGACGGCAGCGGCATGGCGCCCGACGTGGTCGCGCGCGCCTTCGACCCGTTCTTCACGACCAAGCCGATCGGCGAGGGCACCGGCCTCGGCCTCAGCATGATCTACGGCTTCGCGCGCCAGTCGGGCGGCCAGGCGCACATCGACTCCGAGGTCGGCCGGGGCACGACCGTCTGCCTCTACCTGCCGTCGCGTCCGGGCGAGCTGGCCGCGGCGGAGCGTCCGTCCGCGCCGGTCGAGGCGCCGCGGGCCGGGCCTGGCGAGACGGTGCTGGTGGTGGACGACGAGCCGACGGTCCGGATGCTGGTCGCCGAGGTGCTCGGGGACCAGGGCTACACGGCCCTCGAGGCCGCGGATGGCGCGGCGGGGCTCGCCGTCCTGCGCTCGGACGCGCGCATCGACCTCCTGGTCACCGACGTGGGGCTGCCCGGCGGCATCAACGGGCGGCAGATGGCCGAGGCCGGCCAGGTGCTGCGGCCCGGGCTGAAGGTCCTGTTCATCACCGGCTACGCGGAGGCCGCCGTGGTCGACGGCGGCCGCCTCGGGCCGGGCATGCAGATCATGACCAAGCCCTTCGCCATCGAGGCGCTGGGCACCCGCATCAGGGACATGATTTCCGGGGCCACGCCCCCGAAGGGCTAGGGCACCGGTCCTGTGCGGACGGCGTGAAGGCAGCAAGGCCGGGCTCTGCCCAGACCCGCCAGGGGCGAGCCGCCCCTGGACCGGCTTTACCTAAGTGAAGCCATCCAAGGGGCTTCCCTTGGCGGGGTCCAGGGGCAGAGCCCCTGGCCTTGCCTGCCTGATCGGCGCCACGCGTCAGCCAGCCACGCCGTTCGTATCAGGGGGCGCGTCGCGCGCGCTCCGCCCCGGGAGGTCCAGCGACGCTGCGCCGGGCCGGCCAGCGTCGGCAACGGATGCGTTCACGCGAATTTTGGATGTCGCGCCCTGGGAAACCGGTGGATTGCCAGGGTACAACTCCAGGGTGTCGCCAGGGACTGATGCCTAGGGATGTCGATGAGCGGGCCGAGGGACGACGGGTCATACCTGCGCGAGCTTGTCGAGGCGTCGCGGCGGATCAGGGAGCGGAACGAGGTCCTGAGGTCCGAGGCGGCCGCGCTGAGGTCCAGGTCCGCGGCACTGAGGTCCAAGGCCGCCGTCGTCCGCGAAGGGGCGGCGACCGTCCGACGGCGCCTGGCCCAGGCACGCGAACAGGCCACGAAGGCCCGGGAAGCGGCACCGGAGCCCGGTCGGCACGCGGATGCGACCCGGAAGCCGTGATCTCCACCGTCCCGGATGGCGCCTCCGGCCCGGCGATCCACCCTCGCACGACCGGCATTCCCGGCTCATCCCCCACGCTGCGGCAGACACTGCGGCCCCGTCGCCCCCCGAGCCATCGGGGAAAGGCCGCCCGCTCCGGACCGTGCGCGGGGCGCGCGGACACCGCGCCCGCAACTGCCCGGGCTTCTCCCGCTTATGGGTCGATGGGACAGGCACTCGCCATTGTCGTGATCGGCGCGTCGGCGGGCGGGGTGGGCGCCGTGCGCTCCCTGGCCGCCGCGCTGCCGGCCGACCTGCCGGCCGCCGTGTTCGTCGTGCTGCACATCGGCGCGCACAGGAGCGAGCTGCCGTGGCTGCTGAACCGGGCGGGGCCGCTGCCGGCGTGCCACCCCGGGGACGGCGATCCCATCCGTCCCGGACACATCTATGTCGCCCCGCCCGACCACCACATGCTGGTCGAGCCCGGACGCGTGCGGCTGAGCCGGGGGCCGCGGGAGAACTGGGCGCGCCCCGCCGTGGACCCGCTGTTCCGCAGCGCGGCCCTGGCCTACGGGCCCGACGTGACCGGCGTCATCCTCACCGGGGGCCTGAACGACGGCACGGCGGGCCTGCTGGAGGTAGGACAGCGCGGCGGCACCACGATCGTCCAGGACCCGGACGACGCGGCGGACCCGGCCATGCCGAGGAGCGCGCTGCGGCACGTCGCCGTGGACCACTGCCTGCCGCTGCGCGAGATCCCGGCGCTGCTCGCGGCGCTGGTTGGCAAAGGGCGATCGGGACCCTTCATTGGGGGCGCGCAGGCGGCGGCGCCCGGGGCGAGGAGCGGCGTGACGATGACGGAGTACAGGCTCGACGATCCCGTCGCGGTGACCTGTCCGGACTGCGGCGGCGCCCTGTCGCGCGACGAGCTCGGCACCCTGACCCGGTTCAGCTGCCACATCGGCCACGTCTACACCGCGGAGGTCATGGTGGCGGCGCAGTTCGCGGCGCTGGAATGGTCGCTGGCGGCGGCGATGCGCGCGCTGAAGGAACGCGGCGAGCTCTGCCGGCAGATGGCGGACAAGGCCGGGCGGGCGGGCGACGCGGACGGCGCGCTGCGCTGGCAGGAGGCCACGCACGAGGCCAGGGAGCGGGCGGGCGAGCTGCGGGACCTGCTCCAGGGGGAGTGGAAGCACCCCGGGGACGCCGGGCGGACGCCGGCCTCAGGCGGGTAGCGCCTCGGCGGGGTCGGGGGCGTCCTGGTCGCGGCGCAGCGCCAGCACCTGCGCCGCGAGTTCGCGTGCCGTGAAGGGCTTGGTCAGGCGCGCCTGGTCCCGGAACGCCTGCGGCAGCGCCCAGTCGCCGTAGCCGCTCGCCAGCGCGAAGAGGATGCCGCGGCTGCGGAGCCGCTCGGCGACCGGGTAGATGTGGCCGCCCCTGACGTTGATGTCGAGGATGGCCGCGTCCAGGGCCTCGTGGTCCGCCATCCGCATCGCCGCGTCCAGCCGGCCGACCGGGCCGATCACGACGCAGCCGAGGTCCTGCAGCACCTCCTCGATGTTGACGGCGATGAGCGTGTCGTCCTCGACCACCAGGACGCGAAGGCCGGCCAGGCACCCGGTCGCGATCATGTCGTGCCATCCTTGCCAGACTCAGGCTGCACCCTGCCGATCTCCCCGGTCAACGCAACGCTGATGACGCACAGCAGGCCTTCGGGCAGGAACTGCCGGTCGACCTCGGCATCGAGCTCGTGGGCCAGGGCCCTCTCGATCAGCGTGGTGCCGAACCCGCGCCGGATGGGCTTCGAGACGGCCGGGCCGCCGGTCTCCGCCCAGGTCAGCGTCAGCAGGGAGGCGCCCGCGCCGGGGGCTATGTCGCACGCGACCGCCAGCCGGCCGGCGGCGGTGGACAGCCCGCCGTACTTGGCGGCGTTGCTGGCAAGCTCGTGGACCGCCATCGCGAGCGCCAGCCCGGCCTTGGGCGTCAGCATCACGTCGGGGCCGGTGACGGCGAGGCGTCCGCCCGCCTGGTCGTAGGGCGCCAGCTCGGTCTGCAGGATCGCGCGCAGCGACACCTCGCCCTGCCCGGACTGCGTCAGCAGGCTGTGCGCCTTGGCGATGGCCTGGACCCGGCCGCCGACCTCGGCGGCGAAGGCCTCCGGGCTCGCGGTGGTCTTCAGCGTCTGCGAGATCACGGCGGACACGATCGCCAGGATGTTCTTCACGCGGTGGTCCAGCTCGCCGAGCAGCAGGGTCGCCTTCTGCTCGGCCGCCCGGCGGGCGCCGATGTCGCGCGCGACCACGGACACGCCGGCGACCCGGCCGTCCGCCTGCCGGACCGGCGAGATCGTGACGGACAGCTCGACCTGGCGGCCGTTCCCGGCGGTGCCCGCGCACTCGAAGGAGGGCGGGTGCTCGCTGGCGTCCAGCATCGCCAGCAGCCGCGGCCAGTCGAACGGCAGGGCGTCCCTCAGCAGCGCCGGCATCGGCCGGCCCACCGCGGCGCCGGCGGGGGTGCCGAGCAGGCGCTCGGCGCCCCCGTTCCAGCTGGTGACGAGGCCGCCGAGGTCGTGGCCGATGATCGCGTCCTGCGAGGACTCGACGATCGCGGCCAGCTTCGAGCGGGCCTGCTCGTGCTTCTTGCGCTCGGAGATGTCGACGAAGGTGACGACGGCGCCGTCGATGACGTTGTTGAGGTCCTGGTAGGGACGGACCTGCATCAGGTAGCTCGTCGCGCCCGCGGCCACCGCGACCTCGCGCTCGCGCGGGACCAGGGTCAGCAGCACCTGCTGCACGTCCTGCCCGAGCCCGTCCTGGGTCAGGTGGGTGACGATGTCCGAGATCGGCCGGCCCTCGTCGCCCTCGCGCACGTTGAAGATCTCCAGCAGCCGCGGGGTGAAGCGCCGGATGCGCATGTCGCGGTCCAGGAACAGGGTCGCGATCGAGGTGCTGTCGAACAGGTTGGCGAGGTCGCTGTTGGAGCGCACCAGGCTGTCGTTGCGGTTGTTCAGCTCGGCGTTGATGGTCTGCAGTTCCTCGTTGAGCGATTGCAGCTCCTCCTTGGAGGTCTCCAGCTCCTCGTTGGCCGACTGCAGCTCCTCGTTGACCGACAGGTACTCCTCGTTGGAGGACTGCAGCTCCTCGTTGGCCGACTCCAGCTCCTCCGACACGCTGCGCAGGCGCTCGCGGGTGCCCAGGAGGTCACGGTTCAGCGCCTGGACGGCCGCGGCGCCGGTCTCCTGCGGACCCGGCGGCGGCGCCCCCCGCGGCACGGGGGCGGGCAGCCCGGCCTCCTGGAACGCCACGAGGAACAGGCCGCCCTCCTTTGCCGCGGACAGCGGCTCGACGATCAGGTTGAGGGTCTCGAAGCGCTCGCCCGCGTCGATGCTGAGCGCCTCGTGGACCACGCGCTCGCCGGTCGCGGACGCCTCCTTGAGCGCGGCGCGCACGGCCGGGCGCAGGTCGGTGTGCAGCAGCGCGAGCAGGTTGAGGCTCGCGACCCCGGTCGCGGGCTCCAGGAACCGCGCGGTCTGCCCGGAGAACCGCACGATCTCGTTCTGCCGGTTCACGACGAGGTAGGCCGGCGCGTAGCGGGCGATGGCGCGCGCCGCCCTGCGGTCCGTGTCGTCGGCCTCCGGACGCACCGGCTGCCTGGCGGGCGCCGCGTCGCCGGGGGCACGCGACAGCGACAGGGCCGGGAAGCTCGCCACGGTGTCGCGGCGGAGATAGATGCGGTGGCGCTTGTCGAGCGGCACGAACAGCTGGGCCTGCGAGGCGATGCTCTCGGAGGGTCCCAGGAACAGGTGGCGTCCGGGGCGCAGGGCGTAGTGGAACGTGGTGATGACCCGCTGCTGCAGCTGCGGCTCGAAGTAGATCAGCAGGTTGCGGCAGCACACCAGGTCGATGCGCGAGAACGGCGGGTCCTTGACCAGGTCGTGCGTCGAGAACAGGCACATCTCCCGGATGTCCTTGGTCACCCGGTAGCTGCCGTCCTCCCTGGCAAAGTTCCGGTCCAGCCGCTCCCTGGACATGTCCGACGCGATGGAGCCGAGGTAGAGCCCGGCGCGCGCGACGGTGATGGCGCGGTCGTCCACGTCGGTGGCGAAGACCTGGACCGGGCGGCGGCCCTCCGTGCGGTGCACGGCCTCCTTGAGCAGGATCGCGATCGAGTAGGCCTCCTCGCCGGTGGCGCAGCCGGCGACCCAGACGCGGATCGGCTCGGTGCCGCCGGCGTCGCGCAGCAGGTCCGGGATCACCGTGGCCTCCAGCGCCTCGAACGCCTCGCGGTCGCGGAAGAACCGCGTCACGCTGATGAGGAGCTCGCGGAACAGCAGCTCCGCCTCGTGCGGCAGCGTGCGGAGCTGCTGGATGTAGTCGGCCACCTCGTCGGTCTGCAGGACGTGCATGCGGCGCTGGATGCGTCGCATCAGCGTGCCGGCCTTGTAGTCGCTGAAGTCGCGCCCGAGCCTGCCGTGCAGCACGGCGCAGATCGCCGCCAGGTGGCCCGGCAGGTCCTGGCGGATGCCGTCGGGGCCCTTGTGGGAGTCGCAGATCGCGCGGTGGTGCCGGTAGTTCAGCAGCGCGTCGGGCATGTCCTCGACGGCGAGCACGTGGTCGACGAAGCCGCTGGAGGCGGCGCTCTGCGGCATGCCCTGCTTGGCGTGGTGGTCGAACTCGGCCTGGCTGAGGGTCAGGCCGCCGTGCTCCTTGATCGCGGCGATGCCCAGCGCGCCGTCGCTGCCGAAGCCGGACAGGATGATGCCGACCGCGTCCTCGCCCTGGTCCTGCGCCAGCGACGACAGGAAGGTGTTGACCGAGACCCGGCGCTCCGCGGGCGACGCGGGCTGGGAGAGGTGCAGCACGCCGTCGCGGATCGTCAGGATGCCGTTGGGCGGGATGACGTAGACCTGGTTCTGGCACACCACGCTCCCCTCCTCGGCGAGGTGCACCGGCAGGGCGGTGTAGCCGGCGATGATCGCGGCCAGGGAGCTGTCGTGGTCGGGGTCGAGGTGCTGGACGATGACGAACGCCACGCCGATGTCGGGCGCCATCCTGGAGAAGAAGGTCTTGAGGGCGTCGATGCCGCCGGCGGAGGCGCCGATGCCCACGATCAGGCGGGTCCGGTCCGGTGCTTGGGAGTCCTGGGCAGGCTGCCCGCGGTCGCCGGCGGGGGTGCCCGCTTCCGGGGTCTGGTCGCCGACAGAGTCCTCTTCGTCGCCCGGATCGGGATCAATCGCCACCAGGCACCATGGCTTTCCCTCCCTGGCCATGCCGGCCTGTTCCGCCAGCATCCAACAGTCTGGGAGACGGACGGTTTCCCTGTGGCTGTCCAGGCAGGCCGGACAGCCTCCGTGAACCACCGGGAGACCCGCCAAATCCAGCATCGCAAGGTGGCACCCAGGCCACAACCTGTTTCGGTGGCCCGGCTCCATGCCGATCGGCCACGCCCGGACTTCGAAGCGATGGGACACGGACAAGGCTTGGCCGCCTA
The DNA here is from genome assembly GCA_964236585.1 of uncultured Acetobacteraceae bacterium. GTDB lineage: Bacteria > Pseudomonadota > Alphaproteobacteria > Acetobacterales > Acetobacteraceae > CAXSEF01. The sequence goes on along the minus strand of CAXSFE010000030.1, from coordinate 6,246 downwards.
CCGGGGCACGGCCGACCGGAGGCAGACCCCGGGGGCGCCTGCACCCGTGGATGCCGAGAGGTTCGGACGTGATCCGCCGCCCGGGCATGGCTGGTGACATCGCGGTGCCGCCATCGTCAGGAGAGGCCCGTTACGCTGTCGTCGCTGGTGGCGCGTGTCGTCCGGCAGAACCTGGACCTGCAGGGGGCCGTGGAGCGCATCCCGCAGGGTCTCGGGCGCATCGCGAGGTGGTGATCTTCCAGGGACAGGCTGGGCTCTGCCCAGACCCGCCAGGGGCGAGCCGCCCCTGGACCGGCCTGACTGAAAGGCTCCACCTGTCAGCCAGTCACGCCGTTCGGACAACAAGCACTGCGACGGCGGCCATGCGTTCGGCGCTTGACGCGGCACGGTAGTCACTGGCCCGGATGGGTTGCGCGAACAGAAGCCAGGCACGGACGCGGCATTGCAGCGCCTGTTCACCAGTGCGGTGTGCACGCGCCTGTCGCATCGTCCAGCTGCCCGGCGCCTTGCGGCGCCCGTGTCCGTCCATCCCGCACACTTCCAGTCCAGGCAATTTTTGCCGGAGACACTGTATGTGGAAACAGACCAGCCATTGGCCGGAGGATCTCTTAATGAGACTAGCCATCGCGCTCAGAGCCTATTAATGAGACAGACCACGAGTATATCTACGTCGAGACGCACTGGTCGCCTGCTGCTTGTCGGTCCACAACCAAGCCAAGAAGACGTCTGCCATGAGCGTGTTCCAGACAGTCACCTCCTGCGCCCCGGGCAGTATTCCGCACTCGTCTGCGGTGGCGGACGTGGACGGTGACGGCAGGCCGGACCTGATGGTCGTGGACGAGGGCGGCGGGGTGGACGTGCTGTCGGGCAACGGCGGCGGGTTCTCCGCGCTGGCACCCGTGCGGTGTTCGTCTGCCGGCCGGAGGGTGGCGCACCACCACGACCACGCCCGGCGCGCGTCCGGCACCCTCGTCGGGCGGCAGGACGCCGCTGGTTCTTCTCGCCGACCTGCGCGACCCGACCGGCCATGTCCGCGCGTCCCGGCTCGCGGTGCGCCCCGGGTTTGTGGTCCCCGTCTCGGAAGCGCCCGCCACCAACCTCGCGAAGGTTCTCTCCCTTCTCACGCCGCCTGCCGGCATGGCCATCACCGCCGTGTTTGTCCGCCAGCGCGGACGGGGACGGTCCCACGACGCGCGCCACAGGAGCCGCCACCATGGACGCCCAGCTTCGCAGCATCCTCCAGAGCGCCGGCGGCCTGGTCGTCCCTGCCGCCGACCTTGACGCCGACGCCGACCTGTTCGCCGTGGGGCTGAGTTCGCTTGCCACGGTGCGGGTGATGCTCGCGATCGAGCAGGAATTCGGCATCGAGTTCCCCGACATCCTGCTGACCCGCCGCACGTTCCGGAGCATCGCCGCGCTGCGCGACGCGGTGGGGCAGGTGCAGGGCGGCGAGGCGGTGGCGTGACTCCGACGCCGCATGCGCAGGCGGCGTCGGCGGCAAGGGTCGCCGTGCGGCACGCGGCGACCCTGGACGAGGCCGGCCGCTTGCCGGCCGAGGCGTTGCGGATGCACCGGCTGCACGGCTCCCTGGTGCCGGCGGACTTCGGCGGTGGTGGCGGCACGCCGGCGCAGGCTGCTTGCGTGTGCTGCACGCCCGGCCAGAGCTGCGGGTCGGTGACACCCGGGGCCGCACAGGGCGGTCGCGGTGGTCGGCCACGCCATGCCGGTCCGCCGCACCTCCGGCCCTCGCGGCACGACGCCCCACTGACCCGGCCGCCACCTGCGCGGCATCCGGTCCGCATCGCCCGTGGTCGAAAACGACCGCATCGCCGCCGACACGGCAGCCCTGGGGCTCGCCCGGCGCCCCTCAGCCTTGGTGCCTTGACCCATGCCCGTCGGAACCGACCTGCTTGACGAGCTTCTCGCCTCCGGCGTCCTGCTCGCCACCGGCGTGGACGGCGTCCACGGCCGTGCCGGGGTGTTCGAGGACGTCGTGGACGGCCTGGACCGGCTCGTCGCCCGGCTGGGCCGCGGCCTGGGCGCGGAACGGATGCGCTTCCCGCCGGTGATGCCGAGGCGCACGCTGGAGCGCAGCGGCTACCTCAACGGCTTCCCCCATCTCGCCGGCACGGTCCACTGCTTCTGCGGCGACGACGCAGGCCACGCGGAGCTGCTGCGCTGCGTCGCCGCCGGCGAGGACTGGACCGCGGGCCAAGCCGCCTCCGACCTCGTGCTCACGCCGGCCGCCTGCTACCCGGTCTATCCGATGCTGGCCCTGCGCGGGCCGCTCGGCGCAGGCGGCCACCTGGTGGACGTGACGTCGTACTGCTTCCGCCGCGAGCCATCGCTCGACCCGGCCAGGATGCAGGCGTTCCGGATGCGCGAGTATGTGCGTGCCGGCACCCCGGAGCAGGTGGGCGCCTTCCGCGACGAGTGGGTCGAGCGCGGCCTCGCGGTCGCGGACGCGCTTGGCCTTCCCGCCGTGCTCGACGTGGCCAACGACCCGTTCTTCGGCCGCGGCGGCCGGATGATGGCGCGCAGCCAGCGCGAGCAGGCGCTCAAGTTCGAGCTGCTCGTCGCCATCAACGATCCCGGCAAGCCCACCGCCTGCATGAGCTTCAACCACCACGGCGACCATTTCGGCGAGATCTGGGGCATCCGCACCGCGGCCGGCGCGGTGGCGCACACCGCCTGCGTGGGCTTCGGCTACGAGCGCCTCGCCCTTGCCCTGATGCGCCATCACGGCTTCGACCCCGCCGCCTGGCCGGAGGCAGTCAGGCAGACGCTGGGTCTGGCGGCGTGACGCATCCGCACGCGCCACACGACAGGCCCTGCGCCTGGGACGCCTGCCGCCTGGGGCGCCCGCCATGATCCCGGTCACCTTCGGGGAAGGCTGCTTCGGCTGGCTGCACCCGGGCGCCGGCCGGCGCGGCGTGGTGCTGTGCGGCTCGTTCGGACACGAGGCGCTCGCCGCCCACCGCGGGTGGCTCGGCCTGGCGGAGCGGCTGGCCGCGCAGGGGCTGCACGTGGTGCGCTTCGACTATCACGGCACCGGGGACTCCTCCGGCTCCGACACCGACCCGGGGCGGCTGGCCGCCTGGCGCGGCTCCGTGATCGCCGCGGCCGGGCTGCTGCGCGAGACGTGCGGCGCGACCCGACTGGTGCTGGTCGGGCTGCGCCTCGGCGCGGCTCTGGCTCTGCTGGCCGCGGACGGGCTGGAGGGGGTGGAGGCGGTGGCGTGCCTGGCCCCTGTGGTCTCCGGCCGCTCCTTCCTGCGCGAGCAGCGACTGCTCGCACGCGCCTGGCACGAGTCCGCCTTCGGCACCCAGGCGCCCGCCACGCCGGACAGGGGACTTGACGTCGCCGGCTGGCGGCTGGAGCCCGACACGCTGGCGGCGCTGGGCGCGATCGACCTGCGCGTCCCCCTGCCTGCCGCGGTCCCTGCCACGCGCGGCGTGCCCGCCTGCGCGCACCGCGCACTGGTCATGGACGACGAGGGCCGCGCGGAGGCCTCGGTGCTCGCCGCCCGGCTCTCCGCCCGCGGCTGCACGGTGACCACGCTGCCGTTTCCCGGGCGCGCCGGGTTCCTGGGCGATCCCGTGACGGCGACGGTGCCGCACGAGGCGTTCGCGGCGTTGTGCGGATGGATCGGCCCCGGCGAGCCTGCCCTTGCGGAGGTGCCGCCGTCGCCCGCCGCGATTGCGGGTCCCGGACCCGCGATCGCGGTGCCCGACGCCATGGAGCGGCCGGTGCGCTTCGGGCCCGACGGGCGGCTGTTCGGCGTGCTGTGCCTGCCCTGCGTGCCGAGGAACGGGCCGGGCGTGCTGATGATCAACACCGGCTACACCTCCCATGTCGGCGACGCGCGGCTGTCCGTGCTGCTGGCGCGGCGCCTGGCAGGGATCGGGGTGGCGTCGCTGCGCATGGACGTGGCCGGGATCGGCGACAGCATGCTGCTGCCCGGCAGCCCGCCGACCCGGCTCTACGACCTGCGCTCCTGCACCGACGTGGTCGCCGCGCTTGACGTTCTGGAAGCGGAAGGCCGGACGCGCGTGGGCGCCCTGGGGCTGTGCTCCGGCGCGTTCCTCGCCTTCCATTCCGCGCTCGCCGACCGCAGGATCGTCTCGCTCGACCTCGTCAACCTCCAGAAGTTCGTCTGGGCGGACGGCATGCCGCTCGGCGTGCACAGCCGGGTTCCGCGCCGTCCGGCCGGCTTCTACGCCGCGACCCTGCTGAGCGGCCGCACCTGGCATGCCGTGCTGCACAGGCGGGCCGACGTGCGCAGCGTGATGGTGGCGCTGCTCCGGCGCCCGTTCGAGCGCGCCTGGCACCGGCTGGCGCGGGGCGTCGAGGCGCTCGGGCTGGGCGAGACCAGGGCGGGACAGGTGCAACGCTGGTTCCGCACGCTCTCGCAGCGTGGCGTCACGGTCCGGCTCTGGTACGGTGACGCCGACCCGGGCCTGTCGGAGCTGGTGACGCAGTTCGGCCGCGGAGGTCGCCGGGCGAAGCGCATTGCCGGGACCTCCGTCAGGATGATCGAGGGCGCCGACCACATGCTGCACACCCCGGACGCGCGCGGGCAGTTCCTGGACCGTGTCTGCCAGGAGATCGTGGGCCAGCCGGAGACGGGAGGTTCGCCGCATCATGCGGGCGCAATGGACCTTCGGTCCTTCCCCTCCAGGCTTGTCCGGGGAGGACAAGAGGTCTGGACACTGATCCGGCAGCGTCCGGCGAGTGGGTCCTGAGGCGGACTGGCCTGCCCCCGAAACCGGCCTGCGACGTCCTTCTTCTCGGCGCTGGCTTGTCGGCCAGGGCCGCATGCCCTGCCGGCGGCGGCACCAGCCCCACGCCCCGTTCCCGGCCGTGGGATGATGTCTGGGGACGCCGATGCCCTGGCGGGGCACACCGCAGGGCCGACGACATCCTGGCGCGACCGCCTCCGAAAATCCGGCCCTTTTCAAGGTTCGAGGCAGAACTTTCCATGCCTCTTGTGCCGGCGGCTTGGTTTGGTTGGCCTGCAAGCAAAGCAAGGCTGGGCTCTGCCCAGACCCGCCAGGGGCGAGCCGCCCCTGGACCGGCCTTGCTTAAGTCCAGGTTTCCAAAGGCTCGGCCTTTGGCGGGGTCCAGGGGCAGAGCTCCTGGACTTGCCTGCCTGGGGCGGCACCCTGTGTCAGCCGATCGTGCCGTTCGTGCTATCCCAGCACCGCCACGACCCTCTCCACCTCCAGCTTTCTCAGCTCCTCCACCTGCACCACCCGCACCTGCCCCGGCGCCCCCCGCGGCGCCGTGATTTCCGGATCGCTCTCCTCCGAGAACAGCACCACGCACCGCCGCCCCAGCGCAGCCGCCAGGTGCATCGGCCCCGTGTCGTTGCCCACCACCACCTCCGCCCCCGCCAGCACCGCCGCCAGCCCCGCCAAGTCCGTCCGCCCCGCCAGATCGACCGCCCCCGCACACCTGGCGACGACCTCCGCCCCCAGCGCCGCATCCCCGGCGCCCCCCACCACCACCGGCACGACCCCCCGCGCCGCCAGCACCCGCCCCATCTCCGCAAACCTGTCCGCCGGCCAGCGCTTCCCCGGCCGGTGCGGTGCCGCCCCCGGCACCAGCACCGCGTACCGCGCCGGCAGCGCGGGCGCCCGCCCCGCCCCCGCCAGCCATCCCAGCTCCGGCCACGCGAACCCGCCCACCGCGACTCCTGCGTCCCGCAGCTGCCCCGCCTGCCGCTCGATCGTGTGCAGGGCGTCGCGCCTCGGGTCCGCGTGCGGCAGCGAGCACCCTGGCGCCACCCCGGACCACGCCGGCCGCCCCGCCAGCCGGAAGTACCGCGCCGACCGCCCCGACGTCTGCAGGTCGTACACCAGCCCATGGCCCCGCAGCGCGCGGCGCAGCCGCCACACCCCTGCCAGGTTCCATGCCGCCGGCCGCGCATCCACCACCACATCGTCGAACCACGGTGCCAGCCGCCCCAGCCCGGCGAACGGCGCCGTCGTCATCAGCGTGATCCGTGCCCCGGGGTGGTGCGCCCGGATCGCCGCGAAGGCCGGAAACGACAGCACGAAGTCGCCCAGCGCGCCGAGGCGGATCACCAGGATACGCATGCAAGGTTGAGGCCCATTCCTTGAAGGAGCGGGCTCAAACTCCGCCAAAGGCAAGCCTTTGGAATCCACTCCTCAAGTCCAGGGTTTCCAAAGAGCTCCGCCCTTTGGCGGGTTCGGGCAGAGCCCGACCTTGCTTCTCTTCACC
>CAXSFE010000029.1:0-32456 GCA_964236585.1 uncultured Acetobacteraceae bacterium | reverse complement strand
GCGTGCTGGTGCTCACGATCGTGCACAGGGACTGCATCCGGCCGGCCGACCTGGACGGCGGCGGCGACGATCGCGTGATCTCGGTGTGGCTGAGGCATGTCGCGGTGCACGGGACGCCGCTGGTGCCGCCGATGGCGGTCTGCGACGACGCGGCGGGCGGGGCGAGGCTGACGCCGCGCCAGCTCGTGACGCAGTTCCAGAGCGTGGGCGACAACTGCGAGTTCGGCGTGGTGCAGCGCCAGTGCGACGCCGAGCCGCTGAACCTGCTGCGCTTTGCGTCCACCGACATCGCCCACCTGCTGCGCGGGCTGGCGACGCAGTTCGCCGGCCTCGACGATGCGGCGAACATGAGCTACCGGCTCGGCGGGGAGCGCGGCGGGTTCCGGGAGTTCGTGATGTGGCAGACCACGTACGACCTCGTCTACCACACCTACAAGTATCAGAACGAGGCCGTGATCGAGACGCTGCTGGCGGCGGAGCGGCAGAAGCTCGGGCTGCAGCTGCGCATGTTCGTCGAGGACCTCGAGGACGCGGAGAAGATCTTCGTGATCAAGCGCAACGACCCGCTGATGCTGGGCGAGGTGCTGCCGGTGCTGCGGGGCATGCGGGCGTACGGGGACAACACCCTGCTGTACGTGGTGCCGGCGGGGTCGGAGCACCTGCCGGGGTCGGTGGAGTGGCACGCGCCGGGGCTGATGTGCGGCTACATGGACCGCTTCGCGCCGTACGAGGACGCGCACGACACGTCGGTGCAGTGCTGGCTGTCGATCTGCCGCAACGCGCTGGCGCTCCGGCGGGCGGCGAGCGGGAAGTGAGGCCGGGGGCTCTGCCCCCCTTGCTTGAATACGGGGCCCCCGCCAAAGGCAGAGCCTTTGGCACCTGATACCTAGGTAGTGGGATCAAAGGATCCTCGGACCCTTTGCGGGTCCAGGGCAGAGCCCTGGCCTTCCTTCGTCAGGACGGCCGCCTCGGTGACGATCGCGTCGAGCGGCACGTCGAACGGGCCTGTCGGGATGAAGGCGACCTGCTGGCGCGCGTAGGCGAAGCCGATGGCGCGGCAGCCCGGCAGGGCAGCGAGGGTTCGGTCGTAGTAGCCGCCGCCGTAGCCCAGGCGCATCAGCCGGTCGTCGAAGGCCAGCAGCGGGACCAGGAGCAGCTGCGGGGCCATGGCCTCGGCGTTGGGGTGCCAGGTGCCGAAGCGGCCGGCGACGAGGGCGGTCTCCGGGGTCCAGCGGCGGAACACCAGGGGGGTGCCGCGCGGCGTGGTCTCGGGCAGCAGCACGGTCTGGCCGCGGGCGTGCAGGCCATGGAGGAGCGGGCGCAGGTCGAGCTCGCCCGGGAGGGGCCAGGTGCCGGAGACGGCGAGGTCGCGGGGGATCAGGGAGAGCAGGCGGTCGCAGACGGCGAGGTCGGCGGCGGCGTCGCCCTGGCCGCGGGCGAGGCGTGCGGCGTCGCGGGCGGCGCGCTTGGCGGCGACGAGGTCGGGGGGGTCGGAGTGCGGGACCGCCATGGCCGTTGGCGTATTACCCTACCAGAGCCTGCTGAGGCAGGTGGGCACCAGATACCATGACCAAGATCATGACAGCGCCAGCGCCCTGGTAGATGCTTATCGGCCCCGGGGTTAAATTACCTGACGCACCGGGCAGTCCCGCCCCCCACATCTAGGAGTGCTCGAGCCCGGATGCAATCTCCTCCGCACGATCGGCGAGACGGCGCAGGCGGTCGGCGGCCTCCGGGTCGTCGGCCGGGGGGGCGGCGTGCTGCGGTGCGGCCGGCGGGGGCTCGGCCTCCAGGCGGGCGGCGAGGTCGTGCAGCTCGTCGGCCATCAGCAGCGAGGCGAGGACGAGGAGGCGGGCCTCGCCGTTCGGGCCGCCGAGGGCCTTGATGCTGGTGATGCGACGCTCGACCTGGTCGACCATGGACAGCAGGTGGGCCTCCTGCCCGTCCTCGCAGCCGACCGTGTAGACGTAGCCGTTGATCTTGACCGTGACCTGCGCCATCGGAGCCCCTCAGTTCACGATTGCGCCCGCATGTCGCCGGGCGGCTCGTCGTCCTCGCCCAGCACGCCGCGCAGCTCGGCGATCAGGTCGTCCAGGCGTGCGGTGATCTGCGCGACGTCGATGCCGTCGGACCCGGGCGGAGCCTGGGGCGGCACAGCGGCATCATGCGGCGCCACCGGGTCGGGCGTTGTCAGGTCGGGCGTTGTCAGGTCGGGCGGCGTGGCGGGAGGCTGCGTGGCACGGCCGAGCGCGCTGACGATCCGCTCCAGCGCCGCTTCGAGCCGGGCGGCGTCCCCCTCGCGTGCCGAATCCGACAAGGCCCCTCCGAGCGCATGTGTCTTGAACACAAAGCCCGCACCGGCTTGAAGGTCAAGCGTGAACCCGACCCCTCCCCTGCGGCCGCCGGCCGGCCCCGCGGGAGCGCCCAGCCCGTATCGGGGGCTGCCGGCGGTGGTCGTGCACGGGCTGGCGGACGTGGCGGCGACACTGTCGCGGGGGCGCGGCGCCACGCTGCTGTCGGCGCACGGGGCGGCGCTGTTCGCGGGCGTGGGGTGGTGGCGCGCTCTGGTCGCTGCGGGGCGCGCGGCGTGGCCGGGGGTGGAGTTCGACGACGTGCTCGACTGCGCGGACGCGCCGGGGCGGGTGCTGGAGGCGCTGCGCTGCGGGCAGCGCGCGCTGGTGCTCGATCCCGGCTGCCCGGCGGGGGCGGCGCTGCGCGCGCTGGCGGAGCACGAGGGCGCGGTGCTGCTGGGGCGGAGGCCGGAGGCGCTGGACCTGGGGGAGCGGGGAGCCGTGCGTCGGCTGGGGGCGTGGCTGGGGTAGGGAAGGCCAGGGCTCTGCCCCATGTCCTGGAAGCGGGGACCCGCCAGGGGCAGCGCCCCTGGACCGGCACACGAAAGGCAGGCCGGGGAAAGGCCCAGGTCGAGGTTTTCAAAGGCGAGCTGGCGGGTCCAGGGCAGAACCCTGGCCTTTCTTCCCTGCCAGGGGCCGTACCGGGAAGTGACAGGGGCGCGCGGTTCCGCTACGCCCGCGGCGTTCTCCGCGCGGTTCCGGCCGCGCCCCGCACACCGGCGCGGTTCCAGCCGCGCCCCATCCAAGGAGCCCCGGCCGTGCAGATCACCCCGAAGGTCAGGACCATTCTCGGCTGGTACGAGAGCGACAACCCCGGCACCAAGACGAACCTCGCGCGCATCCTGATGCACGGCAAGCTGGGCGGCACGGGCAAGATGGTGATCCTGCCGGTCGACCAGGGCTTCGAGCACGGGCCCGCCCGCTCGTTCGCGGCGAACCCGCCGGCGTACGACCCGCACTACCACTTCCAGCTCGCGATCGAGGCGGGGCTGAACGCGTACGCGGCGCCGCTGGGGATGCTGGAGGCGGGGGCTGCGACCTTCGCGTCGGAGATTCCCACGATCCTGAAGCTGAACTCGTCGAACTCGCTGGCCACCGAGAAGGACCAGGCGGTCACGGGGTCGATCTCGGACGCGCTGCGGCTGGGGTGCTCGGCGATCGGGTTCACGATCTATCCGGGCAGCGAGTACGCGTTCGCGCAGATGGAGGAGCTGCGCGAGCTGGCCGAGGAGGCCAAGACGGTGGGGCTCGCGGTGGTGGTGTGGAGCTATCCGCGCGGGCCGGAGATCGACAAGGCGGGGGAGACCGCGTTCGACATCTGCGCCTATGCCGCGCACATGGCGGCGCTGATGGGGGCGCACATCATCAAGGTGAAGCCGCCGTCCGAGGTGCTCTACCTGCCGTCGGCGAAGAAGGTCTACGAGGCGCAGCACATCGACGCGTCGAGCATGGCCAAGCGGATCGAGCACATCGTGCAGTGCTGCTTCGGCGGCCGGCGGATCGTGATCTTCTCGGGCGGGGACAACAGCGAGACGGGGGCGTTCCTCAAGATCATCCAGAGCCTGGCCGACGGCGGGGCGTTCGGGTCGATCGTGGGGCGGAACTCGTTCCAGCGGTCCAAGGAGGACGCGCTGTCGCTGCTGGGGACGATCACGGACATCTACGCGGCGGCGGCTGCGAAGTAGGGAAGGCCAGAGGCTCTGCCTCTGGACTCCGCCAAAGGCCGAGCCTTTGGAAAACTGGACTTAAGTAGAGCCGGTCCAGGGCGGCTCGCCCTGGCGGGTCCAGGGCAGAGCCCTGGCCTTCCTTCTTGGATTTCTCGATGCCCGACACCCGGCTGTACCTGATCACGCCGCCGCTGCTGCCGGCGGGCTTCCCGGACCTGCTGGCGGCGGCGCTGGACGCGGGCGACGTGGCGGCGGTGCAGCTCCGGCTGAAGGATGCCTCGCGCGACACGGTGCGGCGGACGGCGGAGCTGCTGCTGCCGGTGACGCAGGCGCGCGACGTGGCGCTTCTGCTCAACGACGATCCGGCGCTGGCGGTGGCGTGCGGGTGCGACGGGGCGCACGTCGGGCGGGAGGACATGCCGGTGGCGGAGGCGCGGCGGGTGCTGGGCGAGGGGCAGCTCGGGGTGTCGTGCTACGACAGCCGGGACCTGGCGATGCAGGCGGGCGAGGCGGGGGCGGACTACGTGGCGTTCGGGGCGTTCTTTCCGAGCACCACGAAGGAGACGGAGATCCGGGCGGAGGCGGCACTGCTGTCGTGGTGGAGCGAGCTGATGGAGGTGCCCTGCGTGGCGATCGGGGGGATCACTGCCGCGAACTGCGCGCCGCTGGTCGAGGCGGGGGCGGATTTTCTCGCGGTGGTCAGCGCGGTTTGGGGGCACCCGGAGGGGGCTGCGGCGGGAGTGCGGGCGATGTGCGGGGCGATCGCGGCGGCGCGTTAGCGGGTAGCCTCAGCCAAGGAAGGCCAGGGGCTCTGCCAAGGGAAGCCCCTTGGATGGCTCTTCTTCAGTCAAGGGATCAAAGGGTCCTTGGACCCTTTGCGGGTCTGGGCAGAGCCCAGCCTTGCTTGCTTTCCGGCGTGGGCGGGGACACCCGCGTGCCCAGCGCCGCCGCCCGGATCACGCCCGGCCACATCGCGCAGGCGGCGACGAGCGCCCCCTGCCCTGCCCCGGTGCGGCCGAGGGCGTAGAGCGTGCGCGCGACCCGCATCGGGCGGGCGACGTCGGCGCGCAGGCGGCGGGCGTGGTCGTCGGGGGTGCCGCCGGCGAGGATCACCCGAGCGGCGAGGCGGGCGCTGTGCAGGGCGATGGCCATGCCGTCGCCGCTGAAGGAGGGGATCACGCAGGCCTGGTCGCCGAGGCGGAAGAGGCCGCCGGCGGGGCCGCGGTGGACGAAGCCGTAGGGGACGCCGGCGATGGTGAGCGGGCGCTCCAGCAGGGGGGTGGCGCCGTCGAGGCGGGCGCGGAGGTGGGGGGAGTCGGCGCAGAGGGCGTCGAGGACTGCGTCCCAGCGGCCGGCGGCGGCGTCGAGGCGGGCGCGGGAGACAAGGAGGCAGAGGTTGGCGGCGCCGGCCTCGACGGGCTGCAGGCCGCCGTAGGTGCCGCCGGCGTCGGTGCGGCCGGTGCGGGGGAAGAGCAGGACCTCGACGTGGCCGGCCAGGGCGGCGGACTGGGCGGGGGAGAGGCGCCAGTAGGTCTTGAAGCCGACCAGGGGCGGGGCGGAGGCGGCGCGGCGGTGGGCGCGCAGGTCGTGCTTGCCGGTGGCGAGGAGGACGGCGTCGGCGGGCAGGTGTTCGTCGCCGTCGAGGGTGAGGGCGTGGGCGTGCAAGGCGCGGACGGTGCGACCGCGGTGGAGGGTGGCGCCGCAGGAGACGGCGCGGGCCTGCAGGGCGGCGTCCAGGGTGCGGCGGGTCAGGCTGGCGGCGACGAAGGGGAGCGCGGTCTCGACGACGCGAGGGCCGCGGATCAGGCGCATGCGGTCGATGCGCTGCGCGCCAAGGGCGGGCAGGTCCAGGCCGAGGGATTCGAGATCGGCGACGGCCTCGCGGCTGATGAACTCGCCGCAGACCTTGTGGGTGGGGGTGCGGTCGCGCTCGACCAGGGCGACGTCGCGGCCGGCGCCCGCGAGGAGGATCGCGGCGGCGGACCCGGCGGGGCCGGCGCCGGCGATGGCGATGGCGCCGCGACCGGCGGGGGCGGTCATCGCAGGCGCGTCACGCACAGGCGCCAGGGAAGGACGCGCCGGACCTCCGCCGCCACGCCGGCCTCGGCGAGGAGGCGGGCCCAGTCGGCGGGGACGAAGGCGCGGGTGATGGAGACGGGGCCGTCGTGCTGGACGAAGCGGTGCCAGCGCATCGTGCGCGACAGGACGCGGAAACCCTCGTAGGGGAGGCGGTGGCGGTGCAGGTCGTTGACGAACCAGCCGAGGCGGGCGGTGCGGTCCATCCACCGGACGAAGCGCACGACGTCGGCGTCGGGCAGGTGGTGGGTGAAGAGGGAGCTGACGACGTAGTCCGGGCGGGGGTCGGGGGCGTCGTCGAACACGTCGCCGGTACGGTAGTCGATGCGCATGGACGGGGGGGTGGCGGCGCGGGCGGCGGTGGCGCTGTGGGGGTTGAGGTCGATGCCGGAGAGGGTGGCGGCGAGGCCGCGGCGGTCGCACCAGCGGCGGATCGCGCGGGTCATGTCGCCGTGGCCGTAGGCGACGTCGAGCACGCTGACGCCGTCCGGGCCGGGAGGATGGGCGCGGGTGGCGCGGGCCAGGAAGGCGAGCGTCGGGCGATGGGCGAGGGTGACGCGGTTGACGGTCGCGAGGTCGGCGAGGCAGCGGCGGAAGTCCTCGGCGGTGACGGGCTCGGTGTCCATCAGCTCGGTGGCGGGGCTGCGGCGGGAGAAGTCGAGGGGTGCGGACAGGGCGGGCTCTCCAGGCGAAGCAGGAAGAAGGCATGTTCTTTCCTGAAAGAAAGAACCAAAGAACTTTTGCCCGTGGGGTCAGGAGTTGCCCGTGCGGACAGGACCCCGGGGGCCAAGTCTTCTTGCTTCTTTTTCTTCAGAAAAAGAAGACTCTTGCTGCCCTTGGCGGTCTAGGACGCGGTCGCGGCGGGGCGGGTCAGTCCGAGCAGCAGCCGGACGGCGACGGCGGTGGCGAGCAGGAGGCCGGCCAGGGTCAGGGCGGCGGGCGGCGAGGCGGCGATGTCGCTCCAGCTGGGCTGGATCAGCTCCGCGGTGTTGAAGGGCTCGTCGCCGAAGCGGCAGAGGACGAGGGCGGCGGAGTTCTCCAGCAGGTCGCGCTGGAGGCGGGCGTCGAGGGCGAGGGCCTCCGGGTCGGCGGGCGCAGTGGCCCTGACGTGGCGGTAGAGGGCGAGGGTGCCGGCGAGCGCCGCGTGGGTGCACTCGTTGAACGGGCTGTGCTCGTCCGACAGGCTTCCGGGCACCAGGCTCCAGAGGCAGGCGAAGGACTGCATGTCGACGAACTCGGCGAGGCGGCGCGTCGTGGCGTCGGGCCTGGGCTGGCGGGCGGCGAGGTCGAGGATCGCGGGCTTGTTCAGGGCGACGGCGGCCAGCTGGCCGTGGGTGAGGCCGGGGATGGCGATGCCGGTGGCGTCCGGTCCGGGCGGGCGCAGGTGGTGGGCGCGGGCGGCCGTCGCGGGGAGCAGGGCCGAGGCGCACAGCAGTACGGCCGCCGCGGCGCGCGCCGTCATCGCGGAGGAGCTGCGGCGGGCGGGCAAGGCATCGTGCCTCCTGGCTGGCTTCGGGATGTGAGCATGGCGGGCGGGGACAGGCGGGCGCAAGGCCGGAGGAAGGCAGGCAAGGTTGAGGCTCTGCCTCAAACTCCGCCAGGGGGGAGGCCCCCTGGACCGCCTTTCCTAAGTGAGGCCGGTCCTGGGGCGGCTCGCCCCTGGCGGGTCTGGGCGGAGGTGCCCAAAGGTTCCGATGGCCCGCTTGGGCCATTGGAATGGGCACCGGAGGGAGAGCCCAGCCTTGCTTGCTGGCTGGTCGGTGCCAAGCGCAGCCTCTCTCGTTGCGCCCCTGCCTCGGCGTGCTAGGCTCTGCGGCCATGCGTTCCACGCCCGCCACGTTCCTTCGCCTGCCGGGCGGCCTGATGGGCCTGCTGCTGGTGATGCTCGCGCTGGCGGGGCAAGTCGCGTTCGGCTCGCTGGCGCCGGTCGATGCGGTGACGGACGCGCAGCGATCCGAGCTGGCGGCGGCAATGGGGCAGTGCCGCACGCCGGACGGCGAGCCGGGGCACGACACGCGGCACCGCCGGCTGCCCGACTGCGCGCCTGCGGTGTCGGCCGAGCTGGCGCTGCCGGGGTTCGTGGCGGCGCCGGAGCCGGTGCTGCCGGTGCCCGTGGCGGCGGTGGCGGTGCGCATCGCCTCGCCGGTCTCCGCGCGGGCGCCGCCGTCCCACCTGTCGCATGCGGGTTTCCCGCGAGGTCCGCCCGTCCTGGCCTGAGTTCCCGGTGCAGCCGGCGCGGCGCGCGTGCGCGTTCGCGTCCCCCGACTCAATGCCAGGCAGGACATTATTCCATGCAGACGATTCTCAGGCCGGCCGCGCTCGCGGCGGCGGCGTGGTACGCCGCACAGGCCACGCCCGCCCTTGCCCATGTCGTGGTGGGCAGCCGCATGTTCCCGGTGACGCTGACCATCGACGACCCCGGCGTGTCCGACGAGGCGTCGCTGCCGGCGTTCACCTACAGCCGCAGCGGGGCTGCGGGCGGCAGCGGGCCGGGGCACGAGTTCGACCTCGGCTTCGAGTACGACAAGACGATCACGCCGACGACGGCGCTGATCCTGAACGGCGGCTACGACATCCAGCAGATGAACGGCTCGAAGACGCAGGCCGGCTTCGAGAACCTGTATGTCACCGGCAAGTGGCAGGCGTACACCAACGTCGCGCACGAGTTCGTCGCCTCGCTGGGCGTGATCCGCGAGCTCGGCGGCACCGGCACCACGCACACCGGCGGCGACCGCTACGGCTCGACCTCGCCGGCCGGGTACTTCGGCAAGGGGATGGGCGACCTGCCGGTGGGGTTCCTGCGGCCGTTCGCGGTGACGGGGGAGCTGAGCTACACCGTGGCCGACCGCGAGCTGAAGTCGAGCCAGCCGCCGCCGGTCTCGCCCGGGGCCTCCGCGTCGAGCCCGTTCGACACGGGGATCGCGGCGCAGCTCAACAACGCCAACAACAACGCCTGGTCCGGCGGTGTGTCCGTGCAGTACAGCTTTCCGTACCTGCAGTCCCAGGTGAGGAACGTCGGCCTGGGGGGCTTTCTCGGCAATCTCGTGCCGCTGGTGGAGTTCACCTGGTCCTCGCCGGCGTCCTCGCCCAGCACGCAGGGGACGACGTGGACGGCCGCACCGGGCGTCATCTACATGGCCGACTGGGGCGAGGTCGGCGTGGAGGCGCTGATCCCGCTCAACAGGACGACAGGGACCACGGTGGGCGCCGTCGGATTGGTGCATTTCTTCTTCGACGACATGTTCCCCAACTCCCTCGGCAAGCCGTTCTTCCAGTGAACCGGACAGGAAAACCCGCGATGCGACACCTCTTCGGCGGCCTGGGGATGGCCGCTCTCGTGCTGTGCGCGGATCGCGCGTCGGCGCACGCGTTCCTCAAGACGGCCTCGCCCGCGGTCGGCGTCAGCGTGCAGGCCCCGCCGACCCAGGTGGTCATCGACTTCACCGAGGGCGTCGAGCCTGCGTTCAGCAGCATCATCGTGCAGGATGCGGGCGGCGCGCGCGCGGACACCGGCGCGGTCCACCTCGCGGGGGGTCAGTCGCATCTCGCGGTGGGCCTCAAGCCCCTGCAGCCCGGGACCTACACGGTGATCTGGCACGTCACCTCGACCGACACGCACAAGACCGAGGGCCGCTACCTCTTCACGGTCGGGGGGTAGCGAGGCGGGATGCTGCCGGCGATCGATCCCGAGGGCGGGCTGGTGCTCGCCCTCGTCCGCGGCCTGTCGGTCGCAGCTGTGCTGTCCGTGTTCGGCACGCTGGTGTTCCGCACGGCCGTCATGGTGCGGGTCTTCCCGGGGATGGCGGGCGGGACGGCCGACGTCGTCAAGGCCGGGCTGGTGCGGCTGGCCTGGCTCGGCATCGGCGTGAACCTGGCGGCGACCCTGGCCTGGCTGGTGCTGCAGTCGGCCGACATGGCCGGTGCGACGTCCGTCGGCCAGGCCCTGTCCGCGGTGCGGGTGGTGCTGTCCGGGACCTGGTTCGGCCATCTGGTGGCGCTGCAGATCGTGTTCGTGGTGGCCGTGGCGCTGGTGATCGGGCGACGCGACCGACCTGGCCGCCAGCGGGCAGGCTGCGTGCTCTGCGGCCTGGCGACGGCGCTGCAGGCGGGGCACGGCCATGCCGCGGCGATGGCGTCGGGGTCGGGCCTGCTGCTCGCGTCCGAGGTCGTGCACCTGCTGGCGGCGGGCGCCTGGCTCGGCGGCCTGGCGCCGCTGCTGCTGGTCGTGGCCGCCGCGTCGCCGAGGGACGGCGCGATGGCGGCGCGCTGGTTCACGCCGCTCGGCAAGCTGTGCCTCGTCGCCGTGGTCGCGACGGCGCTGGCGCAGGGGTGGGTGCTGGTCGCGAGCCTCCCCGGGCTGGTCGGGACCGGCTACGGCTGGATGGTGCTGGTCAAGACCGCGCTGTTCGGCGTGCTGTTCGCCTTCGCCTGGGCCAACCGCTACCGGTTCGCGCCGGCGTTGATGCGCGGGGACGGGGTGGCGGCGCGACGGGTGCTGCTGCGCAGCCTCGGGGTGCAGGCCGGGTTCGGGGTGGCGGTCGTGCTGGCGGCCGCGGTGCTGGGCAGCCTGGCGCCGGCGATGCACGTGCCGGCGGTGTGGCCGTTCGCCGAGCGGCCGAGCCTGGCGGCGGTGCGCGAGGATGCGGAGCTGCGCCACGAGGTTCTCGCGGCGGCGCTGGCGCTGGGCGGGGCGGCGGTGCTGGCGGCGGGCGCGGTGCTGGTGCGCGGGCGGCTGCGCTGGGCGGCGCTGGCGGCGGCGGGGGGGATCGCCTGGCTGGCGGTGCCGCACCTCGACCTGCTGCTCGTGCCGGCGTACCCGACGAGCTTCCAGCGCTCGCCGACGGGGTTCTCGGCGCAGGCGATCGTGGCGGGGGCCGGGCTGTATCCCGGGCAGTGCGCGGGCTGCCACGGGGCGGAGGGGCATGGCGACGGGCCTGCGGCGTCCGGGTTGGGCGTGCCGCCGGCCGACCTGACGGCCGCGCACCTGTGGATGCACGAGGATGGCGAGATGTTCTGGTGGCTCGCGCACGGGATCGAGGCGCCGGGCGGCGGGGTGGCGATGCCCGGCTTCTCGCAGGTGCTGTCGGCGGAGCAGGTCTGGGCGCTGATCGACTACGTGCGGGCGCACAATGCGGGGCTGGTCGTGCACGAGGCGGGCGTGTGGTCGCCGCCGGTGCAGGCGCCCGACTTCGCGCTGCGCTGCCAGGACGCGGGGGTGCGCACGCTCGCGGACCTGCGGGGCGGGTTCGTGCGCGTGGTGCTCGGGGGCGCGCTGCCGCCCGGTTCGGGAGCGTCGGGGGCGGCGCAGGCGGAGGGGGCGACCACCGTGCTGGCGACGGCGGACCCCGCGGCTGTTCCCGCGCCCGGGGTGTGCGTCGCGGCCGACGCGACTCTGGCGGCGGCGTATGGCATCGTGACGGGGGTGGCGGCCGCGGAACTGGCGGGCGTGCAGGTTCTGGTCGACGGGTCGGGCTGGCTGCGCGCGGTGCAGCCGGCGGGGTCCGGCTGGGACGACGCGGGGCGGCTGGCCGCGACGATCCGGCAGCTGCAGTCGGCGCCGGTTGCGCCGGAAGTGGGGGATGAGAGTGCGCGGATGCGGATGTAGCCCGGAGCCCCCTGCTCCGCCGCGGCGGGGTGCGGCGGGGCCGCTGGGGATCGTGGCGGGGCTGCTGGTGCTGGCGGCCGGGTGGCTGTGGCTGCTCGGCGGGCCCGGGGCGCACAGGGCGGCGGCGATCGGCGGGCCGTTCGAGCTGGTGGCGGCGACCGGGCAGGTCGTGACCGAGCGCTCCTACGCCGGGCGCTACCGGCTGATCTACTTCGGCTACAGCGCGTGCCGCGACGTCTGCCCGGTCACGCTCGACGAGATCGGGCATGCCATGGACGCGCTTGGCGAGCGGGCGGGGCGCGTGCAGCCGCTGTTCATCACGGTGGACCCGGGACGCGACACGCCGGAGGTGCTGCGCGCCTACCTCGCGGGGTTCACGCCGCGGCTGGTGGGGCTGACCGGGACGGCGGGGCAGATCCGGCAGGTCGAGGCGGAGTACCGGCTCGGGAGCACGATCCATCCGCATGCCGTGGGGGCGCGCTATGCGGTGGACCACGACTCGGTGCTGTACCTGGTCGGGCCGGACGGGCGGTATCTGGCGCCGATCCGGGCGGACGAGACAGGGGCGGAGATGGCGGCGGAGATCTCGCGGCACCTGTCGTAGGAAGCAAGGCTGGGCTCCGCCCAGACCCGCAAAGGGTCCGAGGACCCTTTGATCCCTTGACTCAAGGGAAGCCATCCAAGGGGCTTCCCTTGGCGGGGTCCAGGGGCAGAGCCCCTGGCCTTGCCTTCGTCAGGCCACGCGGAACCGGAAGCTTTCCGCGACCATCCCCGGGCCGAACGCCAGCGCCAGGCCCTTCGCGCCCGATGGGGCCGGCTCGCGCAGGATGCGGTCCAGCACGAAGAGCACTGTCGCCGAGCTCATGTTGCCGCAGTCGTGCAGCACGGCGCGCGAGTGGCGCAGGGCCGCGGGGCCGAGCGCCAGGCCCTGCTCCACCGCGTCGAGCACGGTGCGGCCGCCGGCGTGGACGGCCCACAGGTCGTACTGCGCGGCGGGGATGCCGCGCAGGAGGGTGTCGGGGCCGCCGCGCTCCGCCTCGTTGCGCAGGGTGGCGGCGATGCGGCCGGGGACGCGGCCGGACAGGTGCATCGCGAAGCCGGCGTCGCCGACGTGCCAGGTGATGAAGCCGGCGGTCTCGGGGATCACGGCGTTGCGGAAGTCCTCCAGGGCGAGGCCGTGGGGCTCTGCGGTCACCAGGGCGGCGGCGCTGCCGTCGGCGAACAGCAGGAAGGACAGGATCTCCTCCAGGCTGGCGCTCTCCTGCAGGTGCAGGGAGGACAGCTCGCAGGAGACGACCAGCACGCGCGCGTCCGGCTCGGAGCGGACGATGTGGCGGGCCGCGCGCAGGGCGGGGACGGCGGCGGCGCAGCCCATGAAGCCGACGAGGGTGCGCTCCACGTCGGCGCGCAGGCCGAGGCGGTGGGCGATCTGCAGGTCCAGGCCGGGGGCGCTGAAGCCGGTGCAGGAGGCGACGACGAGGTGGGTGACTTCGTGCGGGTCGAGGCGGAGGCGGGCGGCGGCCTCGCAGGCCAGGGCGGGAGCGGCCTCCTCGTAGAGGCGCATGCGCGCGGCGGTCGAGGGGAAGGCGCCGCGTCGGTAGAAGCCGGAGGTGTCGACCTCGCCGTGCTCGATCCGGCCGGGCTGGAGGACGGCGTGGCGGTGGGCGATGCCGGAGCGTTCGGCCATGCGCTCGAAGACGGCGCGGGCGCGCTCGTCGGGCAGCAGGGTGCGCGCGAAGGCGACGAAGGCGTCGTGGACGTCGTGCGGCGGGACCGCGGTGGCGATGCGGTTGATGTGGGCGATGGCCGTCACGAATGGTGCCTCCTGGGTGGCAAGGAGGGCCAGGGGCTCTGCCCCTGGACCCCGCCAAAGGCCGAGCCTTTGGCATCCAATTCTTAAGTAAGGCCGGTCCAGGGGCGGCTCGCCCCTGGCGGGTCTGGGCAGAGCCCAGCCTTGCTTAAGCCCGCCGGAACGCCAGCACCGCGTTCAGCCCCCCGAACGCGAAGGAGTTGCTCAGCGCCAGGCGCGCGCGCGTGGGCCTGGCGCCGTCGGGGATGCAGTCGACCGGGCATTCGGGGTCGGGCTCGCGGAAGTTGGCGGTGGGGGGCAGCAGGCCGTCGCGCAGGGCGAGGATGGTGGCGACCGCCTCGATGCCGCCGCCGGCGCACAGGGTGTGGCCGAGCATCGACTTGGTGGACGAGATCGGCAGGTGCGGCAGGCGGGCGCCGAAGACGCGGCGCAGGGCCTCGGACTCGGTGAGGTCGTTGAGGCGGGTGCCGGTGCCGTGGGCGTTGACGTAGCCGACGTCCTGGGCGTCCTCCCCGGCGTCGGCCAGTGCCGCCTGGATGGCGCGGGCGCCGCCGCCGGCGTCGGGCGCGGTGATGTCGGCGGCGTCGGCGCTCATGCCGAGGCCGGCGATCTCGCCGTGGATGCGGGCGCCGCGGGCGATTGCCGCATCCCAGGGCTCGAGGACGAGGATGCCGGCGCCCTCGCCGAGCACCAGGCCGGGGCGGTCGCGCGAGAACGGGCGGCACACGTCGGGGCTGAGCACGCGCAGCGACTCCCAGGCGCGGATCACGCCGGGGGCGAGCGGGGCGTCGCTGCCGCCGGCGAGTGCCAGGTCGAGCATGCCGCAGGCGACGGCGTGGAAGGCCTGGCCGATCGCGTGGGCGGCGGAGGCGCAGGCGGAGGCGACGGCGTAGGACGGGCCGCGCAGGCCGAGCTCGGCGGAGACCTGGCTCGCGGAGGCGCTGGGCATCATGCGGGGCACGGTGAAGGGGTGCACGCGGTCGCTGCCGGCGCCGTAGAACTGGGCGTAGGCGGCGTCGTTGGTGAGCTGGCCGACCGGGGCGCCGAGGATGGCGCCGGCGCGCTCGGAGCGCGGGCCGGGGGGCAGGACGGCGAGGCCCGCGTCGGCCATGGCCTCGCGCGCCGCGACCACGGCGAGCTGGGCGGCGCGGTCGAGCACGGCGACGCGCTTGGGGGGGAAGTGCGCGAGGGGGTCGAAGCCCGGGACCTCGCCGGCGGTGCGCTCGCCGATGCGCGCGGTGTCGACGGTGCGGATCGGGCCGGTGCCGCAGCGGCCGGCGAGCAGGGCGGGCCAGGCGGTGGCGACGTCGGCGCCGTTGGCGCAGAGCAGTCCCAGGCCGGTGACGGCGACGCGCCGGCGGCTCATGCCGCGTTGTCGGTCCCGGTGCTGCTGGGCGGGGGAGACGCTGCGGGATCGACGGCGGGCCTGGCGGTGGCGGCGGACGGGGAGCCGCCGCGCTCGAGGGTGGCGAGGACGTGATCGAGCAGCTGGCCGACGGTGGTGAACTCGGAGCCGGCGCGGTCGGGGACGACGGGGATCTGCACGTCGAAGCGTTCCTCGATGGCGAAGATGGCCTGGACGATGTCGAGCGAGGCGATCTCCAGGGCGTCCAGCGTCGCCTCCGGCTGCAGCCGCTCCGGCGCCACGCCGACCTCGCGGCTGAAGATCGCGAGGATCTCCGCGCGGCGGGGATCGGCGGAGTCGGCGGACCCTGGAACCAACATCTTGATGCTCCGAGGCGTCGCCGACGGATGGCGACGCGGATGATGTGGCGGAATGGCACGCGCGCGCGGTGGGGTCCAGCGCCGGCGTGTCACGGACCCGAGGGAGCGTTCGGCGCTGGCGCGCTGCCCGGGGTGCCGCGGCGCGCGTCAGCATCGGTAGCGCAGGCGGGCCTGTGGGGGTTCCGGGCCTGGCGGATCGTTCGGCGTGCGCAGGCCGGCGGGCCTACGCCTGCCAGGCGTGGGGTGTCCGCGGCGGGGCGGCGTGGGCTGGCGGACGGTGAGGCGCGTCGGGTGCGGGATCGGGTGCCCGGCGTTGCCTTGTACCCGCGGCGGGACTGAATTATTTTTTGGACATCCCGGACGACGCGCCTTGAAGCTGGACGAAGATGCCCATATCGTAGGCAGATCAGCAGAGCAGATGACCATTCATCCGGCACTTCCTGTCTGGTTCGAGACCGTTCACCTCTCCCGCGGTCGATACCGGCCGAGGGCACCATAGGACCATGACCATGAAGGCTTTCGTTCTTGCCGCCGCCATCGCGTCGTTTGCCGTGCCGGCCCTTGCCGCCGAGACCATGACCCGCGACGCGCAGTCCGGGCCGTCGATGCAGACCGCGCAGAGCACGCCGGCCTCCGCGATGCCGACCCGCGACGCGCAGCCGATGGCCGGCGAGCAGGCCATGCCGGCTTCCCGCGAGGCCGCGCCGGCCCGCGTCATGGCCCCCGTCGTCGGGCTCTAGCCGGCTCGGCCTCCCGCGACGGATGCGGGGGGAATACGGGATGGCGAACCGGGCTTGCTGACGTGCAGCAAGCCCGGGCTCTCCCTCCGGTGCCCATTCCAATGGCCCAAGCGGGCCATCGGAACCTTTGGGCACCTCCGCCCAGGCCCGCCAAGGGGGCGAACCCCTCGTCTGGCCTTTCCAACGGCCCAAGCGGGCCGTCGGAAGCTTCGGCCCGCCTCGCCCCTGGATTGCTTTCACTTGAGGGAGGCGTTCCAAGGGCGCAGCCTTTGGCGGAGTTTGAGGCGGAGCCTCAACCTTTCCTGCCTTGGCGGTTGTGGGCGTCAGCCGATCGCGTCAGGACCCGACCAGGCCGCGGGCGAAATCGGCGGCCTCGAACGGCCTGAGGTCCGCGACCTGCTCGCCAACGCCGACCGCGTGCACCGGCAGGCCGAACGCCTCGGCCAGCGCCACCACGATGCCGCCGCGCGCGCTGCCGTCGAGCTTGGTGACGACGAGGCCGGTCACCTCGACCATCTCCTTGAACACGCGGACCTGCTCGACGGCGTTCTGGCCGGTGGTGGCGTCGAGCACCAGGAGCACCGAGTGGGGGGCGGTCGGGTCCTGCTTGCGCAGGACGCGGATCATCTTCTGCAGCTCGGCCATCAGCTCGGAGCGGTTGTGCAGGCGGCCGGCGGTGTCGATCAGCAGGACGTCGGCGCCCTGTGCCTGGGCGCGCTTCAGGGCGTCGAAGGCGACGCCGGCGGCGTCGGTGTTGGGCGGGCCGGAGATCACCTCGGTGCCGGTGCGGTGGCCCCAGACCTGGAGCTGCTCGACGGCGGCGGCGCGGAAGGTGTCGCCCGCGCAGAGGACGGCGGTCAGGCCCTGGTCGCGGAACTGCTGGGCCATCTTGCCGAGGGTCGTGGTCTTGCCGTTGCCGTTGACGCCGACGCACAGCACGACGTGGGGGCGGCGCGTGCGGTCCAGCTCCAGAGGGCGGGCGACGGGGGCCAGGATGGCGGCGATCTCGTCGGCGAGCGACTGCCTGATCTCGTCGGCGGTGACCATGCTGCCGAAGCGGGCGGAGCGGAAGGCGGCGATCACGCGGCCGGCGGCGGCGGGGCCGAGGTCGGCGGCGATGAGAAGCTCCTCCAGCTGCTCCAGGCCGGCGTCGTCGAGGCGGCGCTTGTCGAACACGGCGTTGATGCCGCCGCCAAGCTTCTCCGTGGTGCGCGACAGGCCGGTCTTGAGGCGGTTGAGGAAGCCGAGCGCCATCAGATCGGCTCCGCCAGCAGGCCGGCGGAGTCGGCGGAGGTCACGCAGGCACGCAGCACGCGGCCGGTGTGGCTGAAGGCGGCGTCGTCGTCCCCTGGCCAATGCGGGCCGTGGTTGCCGGGTTCGCGGGCGGTGCCGACGAGGCGGACCGGGGCGAAATGCTCCGAGTGGCCGCGGGTCTCGGTTTCGGCCAGGACGGCGACCTCGCGGCCGACGAGGGCTGCGTGGAAGGCCGCCGCGTGGCGCTCGCCGGCAGTGCGCAGGCGGCCTGCCCGCTCGCGGCGGAGCGGCACGGGGACGGCGGGCATGCGGGACGCGGGGGTGCCGGGGCGCTCGCTGTACGGGAAGACGTGGACGTAGGGGATCGCGTGCTCGTCGACGAAGGCGAGCGTGTCGGCAAACAGGGCGTCGTCCTCGGTGGGGAAGCCGGCGATCAGGTCGGCGCCGACCGCGAGGCCGGGGCGCAGGCGGCGGGCGCGCTCGATCACGGCGGCGGCCTGGGCGCGGGAGTGGCGGCGGCGCATGCGCTTGAGCACCAGGTCGGAGGCGGCCTGCAGCGAGAGGTGCAGGTGGGGCATCAGGCGGGGCTCCTCGGCGAGGAGGCGCCACAGGTCGTCGTCGATCGCGGCGGGGTCGAGGGAGGACAGGCGCAGGCGCTCCAGCTCGGGCACCAGGGCGAGCAGGCGGCGCGCCATCTGGCCGAGGCTCGGCGCGCCCGGCAGGTCGGGGCCGTAGGAGGTGATGTCCACGCCGGTCAGGACGACCTCGCGGTAGCCGCCCGCGACGAGGGTACGGACCTGCTCGACGATGCGGCCGATGGCAACGGAGCGGTTGGGCCCCCTGCCCTGCGGGATGATGCAGAAGGTGCAGTGGTGGTCGCAGCCCTGCTGGACCTGGACGAAGGCGCGGGCGCGGCCGGCGAAGCCGGTGACAAGGTGCGCGGCGGTTTCGCGCACGGCGGCGATGTCGGCGACGCCGCCCGGGGCGCCCTCGGCCCAGCTCTCGGGGCGCAGCTTCTCGATGTTGCCGAGCACGCGGGTCACGCCGGGGAGCGCGGCCCAGGTTTCGGGCGCGATCTGGGCCGCGCAGCCGGTGACGACGATGCGCGCGCCGGGGCGCTCGCGGTGGGCGCGGCGAATGGCCTGGCGGGCCTGGCGCTCGGCCTCGGACGTGACCGCGCAGGTGTTGACGATAATCGTGTCGTCGAGGGCGGCGGCGTGGGCGCGCATCACCTCGCTCTCGTAGGTGTTGAGGCGGCAGCCGAAGGTCAGGAGGTCGGCCATCAGGGCGCGGCCACAGCAAGCAAGGCCGGGCGCTGCCCGGACCCGGCAAGGGCCCGAGGCCCTTGCATCCCATCCCGAAGGGAAGACAGGTCCACGGTGCCGGCGAAGGTCGTGGCCACCGGGCCGGTCATGCAGACGCGGTCGTCGTCGCGCCACTCGATCTCCAGCGTGCCACCGTCCATCAGGACCTCGGCGCGGCGGCCGGTCAGGCCGCGGCGGGCGGCGTTGACGAGCGCGGCGCAGGCGCCGGAGCCGCAGGCGAGCGTCAGGCCGGTGCCGCGCTCCCACACCCGCAGGCGGATGCGGTCGGGGGCGAGGATGCGGGCGAAGCCGATGTTGGCGCGTCCGGGGAACAGGGGGTCGCGTTCCAGCGCCGCGCCGAGCGTCTCGATGGAGTCCACGTCGGGCACGAAGAAGGTCGCGTGCGGGTTGCCCATGCTGACGGCGGCGGGATCGCCGGGGAGCGGCAGGTGCAGGGTGTCGGCCTCGCGCGCCAGCGGCACGTCGCGCCAGCCGAGGCGGGGCGCGCTCATGTCGACGCGCACGCGGCCGTCCGGCAGGCGCTCGGCGGCCAGGGCGCCTGCGATGGTGTGGACGGTGACGCGGTCGAGGCCGGACTCCGCGGCGACCAGCGAGGCGACGCAGCGGGTGGCGTTGCCGCAGGTGCCGGACTCGCTGCCGTCGGCGTTGCGGATGCGCATGAACACGGTGCCAGGGCCTTGCGACGTGGACTCGCCGTGGGGCGCGGGCTCCAGGCTGACGAGCTGGTCGCAGCCGATGCCGAGGCGGCGGTCGCACAGGGCGGCGGCCTGCGCGGGGGTCAGGGCGAGAGGGTGCGTGCGCTCGTCGAGGACGACGAAGTCGTTGCCGCAGCCGTGCATCTTGGTGAAGGGGACGTGCATGGGGTGTTACTAGGGGTGTGCGGGGGCGCAAGGAAGGGCAGGCAAGGCAAGGCTGGGGGCGAGCCGCCCGCCAGATCCTGGCGCATGGAAGGAAGGCGGGTCAGGAGCGTGGGGCGATCAGGCGCACCAGCGAGGTGTAGGGCGCGAGCAGACGGTCCGCAGTGTAGAGCCACATCGGCCCGGCCATCGCCTGGGCCACCAGCAGGCGGTCGAACGGGTCCCTGTGGTGGTCGGGCAGGCTCGCCACGCCGGCAGCGGCGGTCGCGGTCACCGCAAGCTCCCCGAAGCCTGCGGACAGCGCGCCCTGGGTGACCGCGACGGGGTCCATGCGGAAGTCGGGGCGCTTCAGGGCGGCCTTGATCGCGATCTCCCAGATGCTGGCGGCGCTGAACAGGACTTCGTTGCTCGGGTCTTCGAGGATATCCACCAGTTCGGCGCCCAACCTGCCCGGGTCGGCCAGCGCCCATAGCAGCAGGTGGGTATCGAGCAGGAGACGCATCAGGAGCCGTTGAAACCCGCGAGCACCTCGTCGGGCAGGGGCGCGTCGAAGTCCTGCGGGGCGTGGAGGGCGCCGGCCATGGCGCCGAGGATGCGGCGAGGCCTCCTTCCCGGGTCGGCGAACGCCACCAGCCTGGCCACCGGCCGGCCGGCGCGGGCGATGACGATCTCCTTGCCCGCCGCTGCGTCCGCGATCAGGCGGGAAAGGTGTGTCTTGGCCGCGTGAACGTTGACGGTTTCCATGGTTTTCCCGACCGGACTAGGTTGGTTCATATAGGCCCGGCGTCGGCGCAAGGATACTCGGGGCCAGGACCTGCCTTTGTCGTGCCGGTCCAGGGGCGGCTCGCCCCTGGCGGGTCTGGGCAGAGCCCAGCCTTGCTTGCTTTGCGCCACGTCGGCTATACCGCGCGCCTGTCTGCGCGCCGGGCCTGGAATGGGCATGCCCGGCCGCGACGCCTGCGCTGTGGCAGGACCGCAAGAGGAGTTCAAAATGCCCAAGATGAAGACCAAGTCGTCGGTCAAGAAGCGGTTCAAGATCACCGCGACCGGCAAGGTTCTGGCCGGGCCCGGCAACAAGCGCCACGGCCTGATCAACCGCCCGCAGAAGATGAAGCGCACCAACCGCGGCTCCCAGACGCTGACCGAGATGGACGGCAAGACGGTGAAGCAGTGGGCGCCCTACGGGCTGCGGTGAGGAGCTAGGCAATGGCACGCGTCAAGCGGGGCGTAACAACGCACGCCCGTCACAAGAAGGTTCTCAAGCAGTCCAAGGGCTTCGTCGGCCGCTCGTCGACGAACTACCGGATCGCGCTGGAGCGGCTCGAGAAGTCGCTGCAGTACGCCTATCGCGACCGCCGGGTGAAGAAGCGCGAGTTCCGCGCGCTGTGGATCCAGCGGATCAACGCGGCGGTGCGCGAGCATGGCATCACCTACAGCCGCTTCATCCACGCGCTGCAGGCGACGGGGATCGAGATGGATCGCAAGGTTCTGGCCGCGATCGCCTACGACGATCCGGCGTCGTTCTCGGAGATCGTTAAGGCCGTGCAGGCGACGATGGCGGCCAACGACCAGGCACCGGCGGCCGAGGCTGCGGCGGCGTAGCGCTGGCGGTTCGCGGCTTCGAGGCAAGGGCCGTCCCGCAGGGGGCGGCCTTTTTCGTTGGCGGGAAAGGCCAGGGCTCTGCCCCATTGCTTGAAAGCGGGGACCCGCTGGGGGCGAGCGCCCCCAGACCCGCACACACAAGGCGAGGCAAGAGGTGCCTCCGGCCCAAGTCGAGGTTTCCAAAGGCTTGGCCTTTGGCGGGGTCCAGGGGCAGAGCCCCTGGCCTTCCTTGCCTGGTCTTGCTTCCCTGCCGGCCCTTCCCGGAGTTCCCCCATGTCCGACGACCTTGCTGCCCTGATTGCCGACACGGAGGCCGCCCTGGCCGCGTGCGAGGACCTGCGTGCCTGGGACGCGGTGCGCGTTGCCACGCTCGGCAAGTCGGGGCGGCTGACGGGGATGCTCAAGGAGCTGGGGCGGGCGAGCCCGGAGGAGCGGCGGGAGCGGGGCGCGGCGCTGAACCGGGTCAAGGAGCAGGTGGCGGGGCTGATCGAGGCGCGGCGGGGGGTGCTGGAGGCGGGGGCGCTGGACGCGCGGCTCAGGTCCGAGCGGATGGACGTGACGCTGCCGCCGGCGCCGGCGGCGCCGGGGCTGATCCACCCGATCACGCGGACGATGGAGGAGATGAGCGCGATCTTCGGGGCGATGGGGTTTGCCGTCGCGGAGGGGCCGGATGTCGAGAGCGACTGGAACAACTTCTCGGCGCTCAACATCCCCGAGCACCATCCGGCGCGGGCGGACCACGACACGTTCTACCTGCCGGCGCTGGGCAATGCGCCGCCGCGGGTGCTGCGCACGCACACGAGCCCTGTGCAGGTGCGGACCATGCTGGGGCAGGAGCCGCCGATCCGGGTGATCGTGCCGGGGCGGACGTATCGGGCGGATCACGACGCGACGCACTCGCCGATGTTCCACCAGGTGGAGGGGCTGGTGCTCGACCGCGACATCACGCTGGGGCACCTCAAGGGGTGCCTCGTGGATTTCCTGCGCGCGTTCTTCGGGCTGGCGGGGCTGCCGGTGCGGTTTCGCGCGTCGTACTTCCCGTTCACGGAGCCGTCGATGGAGGTCGACATCGGGTGGAACCGCCGGACGGGGGAGATCGGCGGCGGGGGGGACTGGCTGGAGATCCTGGGGAGCGGGATGGTGCATCCGCGGGTGCTGGCGAACTGCGGCATCGACCCGCGCGAGTGGCAGGGGTTCGCGTTCGGCATGGGGATCGAGCGGGTGACGATGCTCAAGCACGGCATCCCCGACCTGCGGCCGTTCTTCGAGAGCGACGGGCGGTGGCTGCGGCACTACGGGTTCAACCCGCTGGTGCCGGCGAACCTGCATGAGGGGATCGGGGCATGAGGTTTTCGCTGTCGTGGCTGCGCACGCATCTCGACACCGAGGCGTCGGTCGAGGCGCTGTGCGAGCGGCTGAGCGCGATCGGGCTGGAGGTCGAGGGGGTCGAGGACCCGGGCGCGGCGTTGGCGGCGTTCCGGGTGGCGCGGGTGGTGGAGGCGGTGCAGCACCCCAACGCGGACCGGCTGCGGGTGTGCACGGTCGACGTGGGCGGGGCGGAGGCGGTGCAGGTGGTGTGCGGGGCGCCGAACGCGCGGGCGGGGCTGCTCACGGTGTTCGCGCCGCCGGGGAGCGTGATGCCCTCGAGCGGGGCTGTGCTCAAGGTGGGCGAGATCCGCGGGGTCGAGAGCCGGGGGATGCTGGTCTCGATGCGCGAGATGGGGCTCGGCGAGGAGCACGACGGGATCGTCGAGCTGGGCGGGGGGGCAGTGGCGCACGCCGACGTGGCACCGGGCCTGGGCGGAGAGCCCGTGCCGGGCCCGGGCGGAGAGCCCGTGCCGGGCCCGGGCGGAGAGCCCGTGCCGGGGACGGCGTATGCGGCGGTGGCAGGGCTGGACGATCCGGTGATCGAGATCGGGGTCACGCCGAACCGGGGGGATGCGCTGTCGGTGCGCGGCGTAGCGCGGGACCTGGCGGCGGCGGGGATGGGGGTGCTCAGGCCGTGGGCGCCGGAACCGGTGGCGGCGGCGTTCCGCACGCCGCTGGGGTGGGCGAACGAGTATGGGGCGGCGTGCCCGTGGGTGCTCGGGCGCATGGTCAGCGGGGTGCACAACGGGGCGAGCCCGGCGTGGCTGCAGGCGCGGCTGCGCTCGGCGGGGCTGCGGCCGATTTCTGCTCTCGTGGACATCACGAACTTCTTCGCGATCGACCTCGGGCGGCCGCTGCACGTGTTCGACGCGGACCGGGTCGAGGGGGACACGCTGACGGTGCGGGCGGCGCGGGCGGGAGAGGTTTTGCGGGCGCTGGATGGGAAGGACCGTTTGCTGGAGGCGGGGGACTGCGTGGTCGCCGACGCGGTGGGGGTTCAGTCGATCGCGGGGGTGATGGGGGGCGAGGCGACTGGGGTCAGCGCGGAGACCACCAGCGTGTTCGTGGAGTGCGCGCTGTTCGACCCGGTGCGGGTGGCGCTGACGGGGCGCAGGCTGGGCATTGCGAGCGACGCGCGGGCGCGGTTCGAGCGGGGGCTGGACCAGGCGATGCCGCCGGCGGCGCTGGAGGCGGCGACGCGGATGATCCTCGATCTGTGCGGGGGGGAGGCGAGCGACGTGGTGTCGGCGGGGGCGGAGCCGGCGTGGCAGCGGACGGCGAGCCTGCGGTTCGGGAGGATCGCGGGGCTGGGCGGGGCGGCCGTGGGCGCGGACGAGGCGGTGGGGCTGCTCGGGCGGCTGGGGTTCGAGGCGGTGGCGCGCGATGCGGAGCGGGTCACGGTGGCGGTGCCTGCGTGGCGCAACGATGTCGCGGCGCGGGGAGCGGCGGGGGCCGCTGTGGCTTCGGAGCGGCCGGCGATTGACGAGGCGGCCGTGGCTTCTGTCGAGGCGGAGTGCGACCTGCTGGAGGAGGTGCTGCGGCTGCACGGCCTGGATGCCATCGTGCCGGTGTCGCTGCCGCGCGCGGGGGCGGTGCCCCTGCCCTCGCTGACGCCGCGGCAGGCGCGGGGCGCGCTCGCGCGGCGGGTGCTGGCGGCGCGGGGGATGGCGGAGTGCGTGTCGTTCAGCTTCATGGCGTCGCGCGAGGCGGCGCTGTTCGGGGGCGGCGACGACAGCCTGCGGCTGCTGAACCCGATCGCGTCGGACCTGGACAGGATGCGGCCGACGCCGCTCGCGAGCCTCGCGCTGGCGGCGGGGCGCAATGCGGCGCGGGGGATGGCGGAGGCGGCGCTGTTCGAGGTCGGGCCGGGGTTCGGGGCGTTGCCGGGGGCGGCGGTGGCGGCCGGGGAGACGGCGCAGCACCAGGTGGCGGCGGGGCTGCGCTCGGGCGTGCCGGCGCGGCACTGGAGCGGGGCGCGGGAGGCGCCGGGGGCGATGGCGGCGAAGGCGGACCTGCTGGCGCTGCTGGCGGCGCTGGGGGTGCCGATGGAGGCGCTGGGCGTCACGGCGGACGCGCCGGGGCACTACCATCCGGGGCGGTCGGGCACGGTGCGGCAGGGGCCGCGCACGGTGCTGGGGTGGTTCGGCGAGCTGCACCCGGGGGTGGCGCAGGCGCTCGGCCTCGAGGGGCCGGCGGCGGGGTTCGAGGCGCTGCTGGACGCGGTGGCCGAGCCGAAGCGGCGGCGCAAGGGCGTGCCGGACCTGCCGGCGTTCCAGGCGGTGCGGCGGGACTTCGCGTTCCTGGTGGACGAGGCCGTGACGGCGGAGGCGGTGCTGCGGGCGGCGCGCGGGGCGGAGCGGACGCTGGTCGCGGGGGTCACGCTGTTCGACCGCTACGCCGGGGAGAAGGTGGAGGCGGGGCGGGTGTCGGTGGGCATCGAGGTGGTGTTCCAGCCGCGCGAGCGCACGCTGACGGACGCGGAGATCGAGGCGGCGTCGAGCAAGGTGGTGGCGGCGGTGGGCAAGGCGACGGGGGGCGTGCTGCGGGGGTGAGCCCGCCGGGGGTCGGGGCGGGGCGATTGTCGCTGGCGGCTGCGGCACGGTGGGGGCTGCTGGGGGTGGTGGCGGCGAGCAGCGTGCTGGGGGCGACGCTGGCGGCGCTGCCGGCGCTGGCGGTGGGGCTGCTGGTGCTGTTCGACACGAGCTTCGGCAGCACGCTGGCGGTGCTGCGCGCGCTGGTCGAGCCGTTCCTGTGGCCGGGTGCTGGGGCGTCGGGGGTCATGCACGTGCGCGACCTGATGGCGCACCCGGCGCTGGCGGCCGCGTGGTCGGGGGCGGCGAGCGCGCTGGCGGCCGGGGGGCTAGCGGTGTCGGCGGACCGCAGGGCGGGGTGGTGGTGGGCGGTCGCGGCGTGGGGGGCGAGTGCGGCGATCGGGGGGGAGGCAGTGGGGGTCGTGCTGGTGCCGGCGGGGGTGGCGCGGGGGGCGATGGCGGTGCTGGGAAGAAAGCAAGGCCGGGCTCTGCCCGGACCCGCAAAGGGTCCGAGGACCCTTTGATCCCTTGACTTAGGAAGGGGATTCTCAAGGCAATTGCCTTGAGCGGAGTCCAGAGGCGGAGCCTTTGGCCTTCCTTGCTCCTGACTTTCTTCCGGTTTCGGCCTACATCCCTGCCATGACCGACACTCCCCTCGCCCTCATCCGCAACTTCTCGATCATCGCCCACATCGACCACGGCAAGTCGACGCTGGCCGACCGCCTGATCCAGGCCTGCGGGGGGCTCACCGACCGCGAGATGACCAACCAGGTCCTCGACAACATGGACATCGAGCGCGAGCGGGGCATCACCATCAAGGCGCAGACCGTGCGCCTCGCCTACAAAGCGCACGACGGGCTGACCTACCAGCTCAACCTGATGGACACGCCGGGGCACGTGGACTTCGCCTACGAGGTCAGCCGGTCGCTGGCGGCCTGCGAGGGGTCGCTGCTGGTGGTGGACGCGTCGCAGGGGGTCGAGGCGCAGACGCTTGCAAACGTGTACCAGGCGCTCGACGCGCACCACGAGATCGTGCCGGTGCTGAACAAGGTCGATCTGCCGGCGGCCGAGCCGGAGAAGGTGCGCCAGCAGATCGAGGACGTGGTCGGCATCCCCGCGGACGAGGCGGTGATGATCTCGGCCAAGACGGGGCTGAACATCGAGGGGGTGCTGGAGGCGCTGGTGACGCGGCTGCCGCCGCCGGTGGGGGACGTGGACGCGCCGCTCAAGGCGCTGCTGGTGGACAGCTGGTACGACGCGTATCTCGGCGTGGTGATCCTGGTGCGGATCAAGGACGGGCGGCTGAAGCGGGGGATGAAGATCCGCATGATGGCGCGCGGGTCAACGCACCTGGTCGAGCAGGTGGGCGTGTTCAGCCCGAAGATGACCGTGACCGGGGAGCTGGGCCCGGGCGAGATGGGCTACATCACGGCGGCGATCAAGACGGTGGCGGACTGCAACGTCGGCGACACGCTGACCGATGACCGCAGGCCGGCGGCAGAGGCGTTGCCGGGGTTCAAGCCGTCCATTCCGGTGGTGTGGTGCGGGCTGTTCCCGGTCGATGCCGACGACTTCGAGAAGCTGCGCGACAGCCTGAGCAAGCTGCGGCTCAACGACGCGAGCTTCCACTACGAGGCGGAGACGTCGGCGGCGCTGGGGTTCGGGTTCCGCTGCGGGTTCCTGGGGCTGCTGCACCTGGAGATCATCCAGGAGAGGCTGTCGCGCGAGTTCGACCTGGACCTGATCGCGACGGCGCCGTCGGTGGTCTACCGCGTGCACCGCACGGACGGGGTGGTCGAGGAGATGCACAACCCGGCGGACATGCCGGACGTGATGAAGATCCGCCATATTGAGGAGCCGTGGATCAAGGCCACGATCATGGTGCCCGACGAGTATCTCGGCTCGATCCTGACGCTGTGCAGCGAGCGGCGGGGGCAGCAGGTCGATCTCACCTACGTGGGCAGCCGGGCGATGGCGGTCTACCGGCTGCCGCTCAACGAGGTGGTGTTCGACTTCTACGACCGGCTGAAGTCGGTCAGCCGGGGGTATGCGAGCTTCGACTACGCGGTGGACAGCTACGAGGAGGGTGACCTCGTGCGCATCTCCATCCTGGTCAACCTCGATCCGGTGGACGCGCTTTCGTTCATCGCGCATCGGGCAGTGGCGGAGGCGCGGGGGCGCTCGATCTGCGCGAAGCTGAAGGAGCTGATCCCGCGGCAGCTGTTCAAGATCGCGATCCAGGCGGCGATCGGGGGGCGGATCATCGCGCGAGAGACGCTGGGGGCGCTGAGCAAGGACGTCACCGCGAAGTGCTACGGCGGCGACATCAGCCGGAAGCGCAAGCTGCTCGACAAGCAGAAGGAGGGGAAGAAGCGCATGCGCCAGTTCGGCAAGGTCGAGATCCCGCAGAGCGCGTTCCTCGCGGCGCTGAAGATGGACGCCTGAGCGGCAGGCGGGGTTTTCACGGCGGGGCGGCGCTGGTATTCACCGTGGCGTGCCGCGGGCAGCGTGGCGCGCGCCGGAGAGATGGCCGAGTGGTTTAAGGCGCACGCTTGGAAAGCGTGTGTGCGTTAACGCGTACCGTGGGTTCGAATCCCACTCTCTCCGCCAGTGCCGCCAGAGTGGCCGAAGCAGCGTTCTTGATGACAGATGACGGGCGCTGGCTTCGAGGCATCCTGCCCACGGCTCTGTCACGTTTCTTTCCTTCACGAGTGGCTTCATAGGCGGGTCGAAGAAGTTGATCTGTTCCGGGCCACTTCGGGCCGGTTCATGGGCAGCGGTGGACGCAATACGCCGATCGTGACTGCCGCCTGTCTGTTTTGCGACCGGTCTTCCCGGTGTTTCTTCCGGCAGATGCCGGTCTGGTGACCTGATGCTGTGCTTTCGGCATCCGTAGGTGCCGACCATGAACATGGACGCGGCTTTTGATCTTCGCGGGTTTTGTCGTGCGACAGCCGGGCGCTCGGCCCGATAATCATTGCATTGAGGCATGGTGGTTTTCCGGAGACAATCCGGTTCTGGATCGGCCTCAAGATGATCACCGTGCCGATGGTTGCCGAGACATGCATCGCGGCTGAGCAGACATGAAAAACGGCGTAACATTACGTGATAAAATGGCGTCAGGAATGTAGATGACGTCGGCTGAAAGGCTGCGTAGTGTCGTTAATGAGCGACGGCGTTGCATGGCGTGAGACAGAGCCGCCCCGTGCCTGGTCCCGGAAGTATCCTCTCCCTCTAAGTTTTTAGGTTTCACGAAAGCCGAACAGGCCTTGTGGAGACCTGCGCGCTGCTTCCTTCACTTCAATGCCGCACAGCGGCGCATAAAGGCACGACCACGATGGCCCTGGACCAATACAGTTTGGCGGTGCTCATCACGCAGCAGATAAGCGCAAGTGGTAATACGCCAGAGGTGGCGCCCGTGCACCTGGTCGAAGCCAATTACTTCTGGGCGGCGCTCGGTGACGAAATGAGGCGAGCAAGAACACTATCCAGAATGGTCGTCATGGTGCCTGAGGCAGGGAGTGCGGCAGCACGTGAGCGCGTGAAGCAGCTCGAGACGGCCTAGAGCGCTCGAGCTGGAGGACGAAGGTCGTCGTGCTGATGTGAGTGCGATGGCAAAGATTTTGGTGTCCGGATCGTCCATCAGCACTCATGGCTTCGCTGTTGCCTGCAGAAAGGTCTTGCCGCCGCGGGGCTGGTCCAGCTGTCGCAGACCGTGCGGCGCCGAGGGTATCCTACTCGTGCTGCGCACCGGGGCGGCGTGAAGGGCTTGTCCGCCTGGATGAAGCGTGGTTCCGGTGTCGCCTGCATGCCTGGCAGCATGCGGGCGTGCGGTTCTTTCTGCGCAGGGTGCCTCTCAAGCGCCTCGATGCGGCGGAACGGCTGGTCTGGAACCGGGCTTTGCCAGACGGCACGTTCGTTTCGGTCAGCGGTTGGGGATGGCGAACGATCCGAACCCGTGGATTGCGGCGGACCGGCGACGAGGCGTCATCTTGTCGTAAGGCCGGGCTTTTCCTCCGCTGCCCATCCCGATGCCCGGGCGGACCATTGGACTATTGGGGCAGCTCCGCATGGACCCGCCAAAAGTCGGAGGCGTTTGGACACCGCAACTTTGGGCAACGATTCTGTCGCAACGTGCTGTGCTGCCGGTCCAAGCAAGGCGGGTCCAGGGCAGAGCCTGGCCTCTTGGAGTGAGACACTGCCGGACGAGTTGCCGCGCGACAACACGCGTGCCCCGGTCAAGCACCGCGGTGCCGCGACGTGCGTCGAACGAAGGGGTTTGCCGGATGAGGTGGAGTTCAGCGACGGCCTGCATGCGTTTGCCCGGTCCTGGGATATGGGTCCGGTGGCGTGTTCGCTCTGCCGGGCACGGACGGACCAGGGGTAACGCGGGCGTGGCGTCGGCTACGTTGAGCACAGTCCCATCGCGGGTCGGAGCTTTGCCCTGCGGACGGTGGGACGGCATCAGCAAGGATCAGGTGTCGCGTCTATGTGGCGAGATCGATGAGCGGGTGGGTGCTTCCTTGACCACCCAATCGAGGGAGACTGGCTCTGCGTCTGGCTGGGCACGACCGTCAGATCGTCTCGGTGGCCGTAATCATCGACGGCAGGCGCACGGTGGCGGGCACGACCGTCGGCCACAGCGAGGCCGAGCCTTTCTGGGTCGAGCTCTGTCTTGGCTCACGCGGGCAAGGCTCAGCGCCGCATCGTCTCGGCCCGAGTTGGCGCCGCATTTGTGCAGGACGACGCCGAGATCGCTCGCAAGCAGTGGCGCGAGGTCGCCGACCAGGTCCGGCCCCGGGCGCCGGCGGTGGCGAAGCTGATGGATGACGCGGAAGCTGAAGTGCTGGCCACCATGGGTGCTGGTCCAGCACTGGGCCACGCTGTATGGCGCCGACCCTCTCGAGCGTTTGGACAGCGAGATCAGGCACTGCAGCGACGTGGGCGGCATCTTTCCGAACGAGGCGGCGGTCACGCGCTTGGTCGGCGCTCTGTTGCTGGGGCAGAACGACGGGTGGGTCGCCCGGCGTGCCCGCAGCATGACCCTGGAAACCATCGCGCCGCTCGGCGATGATCTCGCCGGTAGAATGCCGGCCCTGGCAGCCTAAGTTGGTGGCTTGCACTATCTGGGCGCACCGCTCCTACACCACGCATTGGGATACGATCCAACATAAAATGTAAAGCCGTTGATTGTCACAGATATTAAGGAAGTTTCCATTAAGCATAGGTATGAGAACTCAGACTTGCTCCGACTGAATGCTATGCTACATCGCATGGAACGAGATCGATGTCTTGCTCTGGCGCGCCACTCGCTTAGGTTTGCCTGGCTACGCGGAAAACTGCGTTACAAGCAACATATAGCTATGGCTCATGAGCATCATTTTCTCGCAAAATGGTTCCTACACATGTCTGAATACTTTGATAAAGCGGATAATTGACCTTCTATCGTCCTAGTTATAAATATAAGTCTCTTCAAAATATGAGGTAGAGATTATGATACCTGCATACATTGAATAAACATTGTTTTTACATCAAAGCACCTAAAAATCATCATTGAGCAAATATATTTATTAAAAGATATAGGGTATCCTTTTCCATTTGTTTTTACCATAATATTCTAATTATCTATCGGCAATGCACAAGTGTGCATCGGGTTTGTTACTTAAGCCACTAAGAGCGATGTGGACGGAAGCGTCTGCTGAATCCATGGGAGTATGACGCGAGCAGGAAGGTGTTCGGTGGGAGCCGCAGTGTCTTTGCTGGGTATAATTGCCCTGTTGCTGAACGTGAATACGCACTCTGCCCAAGTGAAGGGCCGACGGTGCCGGGATGCTGCAACTCCCTGCGTATCGCCGTTCACGTTCGTCGGACGGATTGTTGGTGACGGCGACCTTCAGGGACTCGGGAACGCTGCGCTCATGGCACGGACAAGTCCGTGGACCATATGTGACTTGGTCTGGTATTAGGCGTCTTGGATAATGTTCTTCCGTCTGAAACCGGACTTGCTGGATACGCCCTAGTCAGATCGGGTCAAATCCTCAAGTCACGAGATATGACTACAGTATAAGGATGACCGACTACGTTTTCGCCAGCCCGATTTACTGTATCGGACCGGCACCATTGCGATCGTGGAGGCTCACTGAGATGCGTCGTCTTCTCCTGGCTACTGCAGCACTTTTCCTGCCCGCGTCGGCTTGGCCGCAGAGCGTCGCCACAATGCCCACGGGCGACGGCTTCAACAAGATCGCTCTCGTCACGAAAATCGGCGTTGCCGACGGTGCAGCTCCGCGTAGGAGCAGCGGAGTCGTGCTCGCGGCAAATTCTTCGGCCACTAGCACCTCCTACAACCCTGCCGGCCAGGACCTTGGGGCCGGCACTTCTCTCACGACTGGAACCGCTACGGCACGAACGCTGTCGGGGCGCGGTGCCGACGTCTTCAATCCACGAGACTTCGGCGCGACCGGCAACGGTTCTTCGACGACGATCGGCACCGCTTATGGCAACACAGCCACCGCCTCGCTTGCGACGTTTGCTGCTCAGTCGATCAGTGGAAACACTCCGTTTTCATGGATGACGCTGCCGCAGTTCGGCCTGCAGTTCTCCATGGCGACCAGTATCGACCAGGGCAGAGCTGGCACTGTGTTGACGTTTCTCGAGAACCTGACCGGGATAAACAACTGGATGGCGTCGGTGGCGCTGTGGCAGGACCCGGCACACGGCAACTACCTCCTGCAGCCCGGGATGCTCGTCACGGACAGTGCGGGCGCCATCACGTCGGGCACCACAGTGTCGTCGGTCAATCGCACTCCCGGCACAGGGTACGGCACGGTTACACTGTCGAAAGCCTCGACT
The DNA here is from genome assembly GCA_964236585.1 of uncultured Acetobacteraceae bacterium. Lineage (GTDB taxonomy): Bacteria > Pseudomonadota > Alphaproteobacteria > Acetobacterales > Acetobacteraceae > CAXSEF01. The sequence goes on along the minus strand of CAXSFE010000029.1, from coordinate 693 downwards.
GCTGATGTGCCGTCTGGCGATACGATCACGTTCACAATCGCGCCCGCGCAGCTGCAGGCTCTTAGTCTGGACTGGCTTGGCATCCAGTCGGCCCTGGCGGCAGCCTGGCAGGGCGCGGTGGGCGGCACGGTCTACATTCCGTCCGGCAACTACATGGTCAACCATTCGCTCGTCAACGCGGGCGGGATCACCGACACCTCGGCCAGCGCCCCGGCCCTGACCGTGCGCGGCGACGGTCGCAACACCACTCGCCTCACCTACACGACGGACCTGGGACAGGACGCATGCGGCATCCTGGGCGGCGGACGCGGGGTGGGGACGTCTGGCGAATCCAGCTACCAGGGGTTTCGCATGATCGGGCCGCGCGTCAACCTGGTCCTTGGCACCTCGCCGAACGGCATGGACGGCCTGTGCGTCGGCGCCGTCGACACCGTGCGGGACTTCCGCGCCGACTCCATGCACGCGGGCATCAACCTGATGCGCGACCACATCACGATCCAGAACGTTGTCCTGCCGAACAACGGCTACAGCGTCTACTGGGCGCCATACTCACCCACCACCGGGGGCGTCGCGATCAAGGACGGCACCATGGTCGGCGACACCATCGCGAGCATCGGGGTCGCGACCACCGACGCGATTGACCTGACCCCCTAGGAGTGAGCCGCCGGTTATGTATGGCTGGTGGGCACGAGG
>CAXSFE010000028.1:0-32470 GCA_964236585.1 uncultured Acetobacteraceae bacterium | reverse complement strand
CGTCGGGCACCGCTTGGCCAAGTCGGCGAGGAACGCCGCCTTCGCGACCGCCCCGCAGCTGCCGGACGGCGCCCCGCGCCCGCAGCCCCGCTAGCCCGCCGCCCCGTGCCGCCGGAGCCCCGCCCGCCCCGCAACTTCGGCCTGGACCTGCTGCGCACGGCAGCCATCCTGCTCGTCCTGCTCTCGCACCTCTGGCAGCGGGTCCCCTGGTGGTTCGGCGACGCCGCGGCGGCGTCCATCCCCGCCAACGTCGGCACCCTGGGCACCTACGGCGTCGTCGTGTTCTTCGCGCTCAGCGGCTACCTCGTGGGCGGCATCGCGCTGCGCACCATGCGCGACCGCCCGACCGCGCGCTCGGCCGCCGTCTTCCTCGCCCGCCGCTGGCTGCGCACCGTCCCGCTCTACTGGGTCGCGATCGGGGTGTTCCTCCTCGTCAGCCCGCCCGCCACCGACCGGCTCGGCCACGCCGCGCGCTACGCCAGCTTCACCCAGAACTTCGCCAGCGACCTGCCCGCGGACCGCTGGTTCGCCTCCTCCTGGTCGCTGACCGTCGAGGAATGGTTCTACGCGGCGCTCGGCACCGCCGGCCTCGGCCTCGCCCGCCTGCTGCGGCCCGGCCTCGCCGCCTGGACCTGCGTCGCCGTGCTGGCCGGCGTGCCCACCGCGCTGCGCTGGTGCCTGCCGCCTTCGATGTGGTTCGCCGACGCCGACGTGCTGTGGTTCGACTGCATCGCCTACGGCCTGGCGCTCGCCCGCATCGACTCGCGCTGGCCGATCCCGCTCCCTCTCGCGCTGCCCCTGGCTGCCGCCGGCGCCTGGTGCGGCTGGATCGTGCTCGACGGCCGCCTCGCCCTGCCCGCCGTCGCTTTCGTGACCCTGATGCCGACCACCCTGGCCACCAGCGCCGTGCTGCTCATCCCGCTCGCGCTGCACTGGCGCTCCGCCCCCGCCGCGCGCCTCGCTGCCCGGCTCGCGGCAGCCGTGCGCTGGACCAGCACCCGCTCCTACGGCCTCTACCTGTTCCAGCCCGCCGTGCTCTACGCCGTCAACAGCCTCGTCCTCGCCGGCAGCCTCGGTCCCGGGCGCGGCGCCCCGCCCTGGCTGGCCGCCTCCGCCGTGGCCGCGACCGCCCTGGCCACCGGCCTGCTCGCCGAGGGGGGCCACCGCCTGGTCGAGCGCCCGCTCATGCGCCGCCGCCCGGGCGAGCCCGCCGCCCGCCACGCCGCCGCGCCGGCCCTGGCGACGTGAGCCGACACCCGCCGCGCCGCCCGGGCGGCCTGCAGGAAGGCAAGGTTGAGGCTCTGCCTCAAACTCCGCCAGGGCGAGCCGCCCTGGACCGGCGCCCCTGGACCGTGTCGCCGATCGGTCCGGAGTTGCCGGTCCCGACCCGTGCCGGACGACCCCGAAAGCCGCCGCCCGGCGCGCTCGCCCGGCTAGGCAGCCGCCGCCGGCAGCGAATAGTCCATCGCCTTCAAATCGGCGATCAATCCCTGCCCGGTCGGCGCCCAGCCGAGCTGCTCGCGGGTCCATGTGCCTGAAGCCCGAAGGTCCAGGTTCGCGAACATCGCAAACCACCCGAAATGCGTCCTGGCCTCCTCGGAGGTCAGGGACACCACCGGCATGCCGAGACCCGCGCCGACCACTTCGACGATGTCACGCGCCGGTATGCCTTCCTCGGCCACGGCATGATACCGGGCTCCCCTGCGGCCCTTGTCGAGGACGAGGCAGTAGAGCTTCGCCACATCGAGCACAGGGGCCGCCGGCCAACGATTGGCGCCATCGCCGACGTAGGCCGCGACGCCCTTCTCCCGCGAGATCGCGATGAACGGCGAGATCAGCCCCTGCTTGACCGTGTCGTGAACCTGCGGGAGCCGCACCACCCGCACGTCGATGCCCGCCTCCAGCATCTCGTTGCCTTCCAGCTCGGACCCGACACGCGGATTGGGATGGTCCGCCCTGAACACGTCCTCCGTCGCGAGCCCGCCCGCTCCGGCGTCGCCCATCCCGGTCCCGGACGTGATGACGAGGGGCCGGTCGGAGCCCTTGAGCGTGGCGCCCAGCGCCCTGATCACGCGCCTGTCCTTCTCGCAGTTCGCCACGAAATTCGAGAAGTCGTGATCGAAGGCGGTGTGGATCACGGCGTCCGCCCGCGCCGCCCCGGCGCAGAGGCTCGGCAGGTCCTCCAGCTCGCCGCGATGCGCCTCCGCACCGGCCGCCGCAAGAGATCGGGCACCGGCATCGGATCGCGTCAGGCCAAGGACCTGGTGCCCGGCCGCAAGAAGCTCGGGCACGATGCGGGACCCGATGAAGCCGGTCGCACCCGTAAGGAACACGCGCATGGAAACCCTCCGATGTCTCTTCGAAGGAAGATGACGCCGGCCGGCTTTCGTATTAAAGATGTAATCTTATCACGGTATGATAGGTAACAGGATCGCCATGCTCACCGAAGCCGGCAACGCGCTCGGCACCTTCCTCCGGGATCGCCGGTCACGGCTGGACCCGGCGGCCCTCGGGTTCACGGGCGGACGCCGGCGCACGCCCGGCCTGCGCCGGGAGGAGGTCGCCCAACGCTCCAACATCAGCCCCACCTGGTACACCTGGCTCGAGCAGGGGCGCGGCGGAGCACCGTCCGCCGACGTCCTGAACCGTATCGCAGCCGGCCTGATGCTGACCGGGCCAGAGCGCGAGCATCTCTTCATCCTCGGCCTCGGACGGCCACCCCAGGCGCGCTACAGCGGCTCCGACGAGGTCACGCCCAGGCTGCAGCGCGTGCTGGACGCATGGCCGGTCAGCCCTGCCATCATCAAGACCGCGACCTGGGACGTCGTGGCCTGGAACGAGGCGGCAGCCGCACTCCTGACCGACTACGGCAAGCTCCCCCGCGAGCAGCGCAACATCCTGCGCCTCATATTCTCGGACTCCCGTGTGAAGGTCGCGCAACAGGACTGGCAGAGCGTCGCCCGCTACGTCGTGGGAGCCTTCAGGGCGGATGCCGCCCGGGCGGGTGCGGGTGCCGAAATCGTGCACCTCGTCGAGGAGCTCTCCGGGATCAGCCCGGAGTTCAAGGCGCTGTGGCAGGCCAACGACGTCGCCGGACACGGGGACGGCATGAAGCGCCTTTTCCACCCCGACCTCGGACTGGTCGAGCTGGAGTTTTCCGCCTTCGCCGTCGACGGCCGCCCGGACCTCGGGATGATCGTCTACAACCCCGCGACCCCTGAGACCGCCGGGCGCATCGGCTCCCTCATGGCTGCCCGCTCCCGGCTGACCCAGGACTCTGCCTGACCAGCAGCAGGCGGTGACGCGTCGGACGCCGACGCGGACCTCCGCCTTCCCCGATCCCCGGACCAGGACACGCTGCCGGCCCTCCACCCAGGGAAACGGTCCGAATGTCGATCAGAAACCGCTTCTTCGGAGTGCCGGTCCAGGGACGGCTCGTCCCTGGCGGGTCTGGGCAGCGCCCAGCCTTGCCTGCTTCCTCGCCTCAGGCCGGGTTGCGCCCCGCATCCGCCTGCACGGTGACCGGCGTCTCGACATACTGCCCCGGGAACAGCCGCCGCAGCGCCTCGACCTTGGGCGCGTCGAACATGGCGATATACGGATGCCCCGGATGGCGCACCAGGAAGTCCTGGTGGTGCGCCTCCGCCGGGAAGAACCCGTCGAGCGGATCGACCCGCGTCGCGATCGGCCGCGCGAAGGCGTGCGCCGCGTCGAGCTGCGCGATGTAGGCCCGCGCCGCGCGCGCCTGTTCCGGATCGCGCGCGAACACCTCGGAGCGGTACTGCGTCCCGCTGTCCGGCCCCTGCCGGTCCACCTCGGTCGGGTCCAGCGCCACGCTGAAGAAGATCCGCAGCACCTGCGCGAACGACACCTGCGCCGGGTCGAACGTCACCTCCACGGACTCCGCATGCCCGGTGTCGCCCATGCTCACCTGCTCGTAGCGCGCCGTCTCCGCCTTGCCGCCCGCATAGCCCGACACGGCGCGGGTCACGCCGCGGACATGCTCGAACACCCCCTGCACCCCCCAGAAGCACCCGCCCGACAGCACCACGCTCTGCAGCCCCGCACCCGCGGGCACGTCGGCGGCCGGCGCAGGCAGCGCCACCGGCACCGCAGCGGCGGCACCCGGCACACGCAGGTAAAGCGCGCCCCCACCAACCAGCAGCGCCGCCAGCGCGGCGCCGCGCCAGAAGGAAGAGGCTCGTCGGGCCGGATCGGGAAGAGACATCGAGGCGCTCCTTGGTTGCTGGCGGCCGAAACCGCCGGCGAGGGCAGGGCGGGCAAGGCCGTACCGCTCCTGGATGATATGGGCACGAACGGCCTCGGCGTCACGAGCACGGCGGCCCGGTGTGAGCCGAAGGAAGGCAAGGTTGAGGCTCTGCCTCAAACTCCGCCAAAGGCAAGCCTTTGGAATCCAATCCTTAAGGAAAGGGTTTCCAAAGGGCTCGGCGCTTTGGCGGGTCCGGGCAGAGCCCGGCCTTGCTTCCTAGCTCCTCTCCGGCAGCACCGCCGCGCCCAGGATGCGCCCCGCCCCGTCCTCCAGCAGCACCGCCGCCCGCTCCCCCGCCGGCGCCGGCACGGGGAGCCGCAGCGCCGTCCCGTCCCACGTCCCCACCGCCTGCACCGAGCGCACCACGTTCACCTCGGTCAGGGTCCGCCCGCCGTTCTCGCCCCCGCCGACCCGCGTGACGTGCGTGTCGTCGAACCCCACCAGCACCAGCGTGCCGCGCCCCCGCCCGGCGCCGGCCTCCACCGCGAGCCCCGCCCCCGCCCGCCCGAGCCGCAGCGCCACCGACGCCTGCGCCGCCCGCTCCGCGTCCGCCCCGGCCAGCGCCGCATCCACCGCCGCGCGGTCCGACCCCACGACCTGGCGCGTGCCGCCCACCACGAGCTGCGGCGTGTAGACGTCGCTGCCCAGCGCCGCGGCATGGCGCCGCTGCCGCCCGGTCGCCGCCGCCGAGGCATACGGGTCCGCCCAGCCAAGCCGGTTCCAGTAGTCGACGTGGAAGTCGAGCAGCAGCAGCCCCGGCCGGGTGCGCCGCAGCTCCGCCAGCAGCGCGTCCGCCGGCGGGCACGACGAGCACGACTGCGAGGTGAACAGCTCCGCCACCACCGGCGCGTCGGCCGCCGCCGCCGGCACGGCCGCCAGCGCGAGAACCGCCAGAACCAGGGCGACCCCCCCCGCCGACCGGCGCGACATGGATGAAGTGCGCGGTGGGCTTGGCAACGCCATGCGTGCGATCCTCGGCTGGTGTCTGCGGAAGGCGAAGGCCCGGGCCACGCAGCGCGCCGGCCCGTGGCGGCTACAGCCCAACGGCAAGGTGCTCCGGCTTGACGACCATGCGGACCTGCGCGGCGTCGACGTCATGGGCGTACAGCCTCCCGTCCATCACGGCCAGCTTCCCGCCCGGAATCATGATGTACTTCATGCCGCCCATGAAGAACATGCTGCCGCGGACCACGGCGTCATTCTCCGTGGTGAACGAGTCGAGGCTGCCGATCACCGAGCCGTCCGGCGCGTACACCCAGCCGCCGACATGCCCGCGCAGCTCGTCCGCGCCCACCGCCGGCATGCCCGTCGCGAAGCTCATCGGAGCCTGCCACTGCCACGCCGGAGTCTCGGCGGCGCGGGCGCCCGACAGCGCCCCCAGGGACATCGTGGCGCACAGCAGGGCGACGGCGATCTTCGAACGCATGGTGCTTCTCCAGGAAATGGCGCGACCGGTCTCGGCCGCTGCACCCTGTTCGCCACGCGCCGCCGCAGGTTACCTCGCGCAGCCACGCCCCCGGCGCTTGTGCAGGAAGAAAGCGCGTTCCTCCTCCAAAGAAAGAACCAGGCAACCTCCGCCCGTTGCAGCTCCGAGCGTGGGCCAGGCTCGACCTCCGGGAGCAAAGTCTTTTTGCTTCTTTTTCTTCAGAAAAAGAAGAATCCTTCCTGCCTTCCTCACGACCCCGGCAACAATCCCATCGCATCAGCCCTGCGACACCCCTAGGCTCGCGCCATGAGCGCCGCCCCTGGATACCATGGCTAGCGACAGCGAGGCGAGGCTTGCCTCCCTGATGCGCGCGGCGCAGGACGGCGACGCGGCCGCCTACCGCGCCCTGCTGCGCGACTGCGTCCCGGTGATCGCCGCCGCCGCGCGCCGGGCCGGGCTGCACCCCGACCGGACCGACGACGTGGTGCAGGAGACGCTCATCACCATCCACCGCGCCCGCGCCACCTACGACCCGCAGCGCCCCTTCCTGCCCTGGCTGCGCGCGATCGCGCAGCGCCGCGCGATCGACGCCCTGCGGCGGCACGGCCGCGGCGCCGGCCGCGAGGTGCACGACCCTGCCGCCTACGAGGCCCACGCCGACGCGGACGCCGACGCCTTCGCGCAGGTCGAGCGCCAGGACACCCACGCCGCCCTGCGCGAGGCGGTGGCGCGCCTTCCCGACGGCCAGCGCCAGGCCGTGGAGCGCCTCGCCCTGGCCGGCCAGAGCCTGGACGAGGCCGCCGCTGCCACCGGCCGCAACAAGGGCGCGCTCAAGGTCAACCTGCACCGCGCGATCCGCGCCCTGCGCGCCAGGATGGGCCAGGACGGCGGCGCCGCGTCGCCGAGCGCGGGCGACGGCGATGCGTGACGCCCCCGCACGCCCCACCCCGGGCGGATCGCGCGATGTCTGACGCCTCGCGCCACGACGCGCTGATCGGCGAGCTGTGCGCCGCCTCGCCCGCGGTGCGCCGCCTGGCGCCGCCGGGGCGCCGCGCCCTCGCCTGGCTGGCGGCGGTGGCGCTGCTCGGCCTCGCGTTATCGCAGCTCTCCGACCTCCCTGCGATGACCCGACGCCTGCTCGGCGCGCCCGACATGGCGCTGGCGATGTCCGGCTCCGCCCTGACCGCCGTCCTCGCGGCGCTGGCGGCGTTCCAGACCAGCGTGCCCGGCCGCTCGCGCCACTGGCCTCTGCTGCCGCTGCCCGGCGTGCTGCTGTGGCTCGGCGCCAGCGGGGCAGGGTGCCTGCGCGCCTGGGCGGCGCCGGCCGCGCACGACCCCTCGCTCTACGAGGAACGGGTGTGCCTCGCCTTCATCGTCGCGGTCTCGCTGCCGCTGTCGCTGCTGCTCCTGGCGATGCTGCGCCGGGCGATGCCGCTGCGCCCGGGCCTGACGGCCGCGCTGGGCGGGCTGGCCGCCGCCGCGGCGGCGGCCACGCTGCTGAACCTGTTCCACCCCTACGACGCGGCCCTCAGCGACCTCGTCGTCCACGTCCTCGCCGTCGGCCTCGTCGTCGGCGTCAGCCGGCTGCTCGGCGGGCGCAGGATGCGCTGAGTCAGGAAGCAAGGTTGAGGCTCTGCCTCAAACTCCGCCAGGGGCGAGCCGCCCCTGGACCGGCCTTCCTAAGTCAAGCTGGTCCAGGGGGCTCCCCCCTGGCGGGTCCAGGGCAGAGCCCTGGCCTTGCTTGCGCCCCTGGCAAATCCATCCCACAGGACGACGCCGACAGCCGCGCATCCAGGAGCCCCCCGGCATGAGCCTCCACGACACCCCCCGCCGCCACCTGCCATGACCGAGGTCGCGGAGCGCACCGCCGGCGCCCTGCCGCTCGGCCAGTACGCGGCCCTCGGCGACGGCCGCAGCGTCGCCCTGGTCGGCGCCGACGGCTCGATCGACTGGTGGTGCGTGCCAAACCTCGACAGCGAGCCCGTGTTCGACCGCCTGCTCGACGCCCCCGCCGGCGGCCGCTTCTCGCTCACCCCCGACGCCGCCTTCACCGTGGAGCGCCGCTACCGCCCCGACAGCAACGTGCTGGAGCAGACCTTCGAGACCTCAGCCGGCCGTGCCCGCGTCACCGCGTCGCTGAACAGCGGCATCTCCGGCCGCCTGCCCTGGAGCGAGCTGGCCCTGCGCGTGGAAGGCCTCGATGGCAGCGTCGCCTTCGCCCTCGTGCTGCGCCCCGGGCGCCGCCTGGACCGCGCCACTCCCTGGCGCGAGCCCAGCCCGCACGGCGACGTGCTGCACGTCGACGGCGTCGTCGCCGCCTTCCGCGCGGACGACAGCGTCGTGCGCACCGTCGAGGACGACTGCGGCATCGAGGCACGCCTCGAAACAAAGCCCGGCTCGCGCGCCATCCTCGCCCTGCTGGCCTCGGCCGACGAGCCGCTGATCCTGCCGCCGCTGCCCGAGATCGACGCCCGCATCGACCGCTCCGACCAGTCCTGGCGCGAGTGGAGCGGCAACCTCAAGGTCGACGGTCCCTACGCCGCCGCCGTCCGGCGCAGCGCCCTGGCCCTCAAGCTGCTGCTGTTCTCGCCCACCGGCGCCATCGCCGCGGCCGCCACCACCTCGCTGCCCGAGCGCATCGGCGGCGACAAGAACTACGACTACCGCTACGCCTGGGTGCGCGACGTCGCCTACACCATCAAGGCGTTCCTCCGCGTCGGCGCCACCGAGGAGGCCAAGGCGGCGTTCTCCTGGCTCACCGCCACCGTGCTCCGCCATGGCCCGAGCCTGCGCATCATGTACCGCCTCGACGGCTCGCTCGCCCCGGAGGAGGAGGAGCTCGACCTGCCGGGCTATCGCGACAGCCGCCCGGTGCGGCGCGGCAACCGGGCCCGCGACCAGGACCAGTTCGGCGTGTTCGGCGACCTGATGGAGGTCGCGTCCATGTTCGTCGAGCGCGGCCACGTGCTCGACCTGGTGACGCGCCGCCTGCTCGCAGGCGTCGCCGACCGCTGCGCCGACCTGTGGCACGGCCGCGACTCCGGCATCTGGGAGCTGGAGCAGCCCGAGCACTACACCATGACCAAGATCGGCTGCTGGACCGCGCTCGACCGCGCGCACCGCCTGGCCGGGCAGGGCCAGATCGACGCCAGCCACGCCGACCGCTGGCGGCGCGAGCGCGACCGCATCCGCGACTGGATCGACGCGCACTGCTGGTCCGAGGCGAAGCAGTCCTACACCCTGCACCCCGGCACCGACCGCCTCGACGCCTCGCTGCTGCTGGCTGTGGCCTTCGGCTTCGAGCGCCGCGACCGCCTCGCCGCCACCCGCGACGCGATCGCGCGCGAGCTCTGCCGCGGCCCCCTCGTCTACCGCTACACCGGCATGGAGGCCGAGGAAGGCACCTTCACCGCCTGCGGCTTCTGGATGGTCGAGGCCTACGCCCTGCTCGGCGAGCACGACGCGGCGGTGCGGCAGATGGACGCCATGCTGGAACGCTGCGCCGGCCCCCTTGGGCTGCTGACCGAGCAGGTGGACGCGGCGGACGGGCGCATGCTTGGCAACGTCCCGCAGGCGCTGAGCCACCTCGCGCTGATCCACGCGGCTGCCTCGGTCAACGCGACGCCGGCCGCGGTGTGACCGATCGTGTGGAAGGCAAGGCAAGGCCAGGGGCTCTGCCTCTGGACCCCGCCAAAGGCAAGCCTTTGGAATCCGATCTCTAAGTAAAAGCCGGTCCAGGGGCGGCTCGCCCCTGGCGGGTCTGGGCAGAGCCCAGCCTTGCTTGCTTGCCCGCGGGTCAGCAAACCAGGGCGCCTACCCGGCCAGCATGGCCGCCGCGGTCCCGCCCTGCGGCGCCATCCCGGGGACTGCCTGCGTCGTCGCGTCGCCGACCACCACCCGGTCGCGCCCCCCCTGCTTCGCCGCGTAGAGCGCCTTGTCCGCCGCATCGACCAGCACCCGGCTGCCAGGCCCGTCCTGCACCGCGTGCAGGGTGGCCACGCCGATGCTGATGCTGACCGGGCTCCCGGCGCCGCCGGGGATGACGTGCGACAGGTCGAGGCTGCGCACCGCCTCGCAGAGCCACCCGGCCAGCAGCGCCGCGCCGCAGCTCTCCGTCTGCGGCAGCAGCACCGCGAACTCCTCGCCGCCATAGCGCGCCAGGTGGTCGGTGGGCCGCTTCATCCAGCCGCCGATGGTCGCGGCGATCACCCGGAGGCACTCGTCGCCGACGGAATGGCCGTGGCTGTCGTTGAGCCGCTTGAAGTGGTCGATGTCGATCAGCAGCAGCGAGAGCGGCAGCTCGGAGCGCACCGCCGCGCGGACCTCGCGCTCCAGCGCCGCGTCGAACGAGCGGCGGTTGTCGACCCCGGTCAGCCCGTCGAGCATGACCAGACGCTGCAGCTTGGCGTTGGCCTCGTGCAGATCCTGCTCGATCGCCTTGCGCCGCGAGATGTCGCGCACGGCGCACAGATAGCCGCTGCCGTCCTCGATCCGGCGCGCGGTCGCCTCGACCCAGAGCACCGTGCCATCCCTGCGCTGGACGCGGTAGCCGAGCGGCGCCGTCACCCCCTCGGCCACGAGGTCCGCCAGCGCCGCCACGACCGCCGGCCGGTCCTCGTCGACCACCAGCCACTCCGGCGCTTGGCCGACAAGCTCCTGCGGCTCGTAGCCGAGCAGCGACCGGCTCGCCGGCGACACGTAGGTCCGCCTCAGGTCGCGGTCGAGCCGGGTGATCAGGTCGGTGCTGTTGTCGGCCAGCATGCGGTAGTGGCGCTCCCCCTCGCGCAGCCGCGCCTCCGCCGCGAGCCGGCGCCTGACCTGCATCGCCAGGCAGCCGCCGAGCAGCGCCAGCATCGCTGCCCCGGCCGTGCTGACCAGCAGGTGGACGCCGGTGCTGGTGCGCCAGGCGGCGAGCGTGTCGCCGCGCGGGTGCGACACCAGGACGATCAGAGGGAAGCCCTCCACCCTCTCGTAGCTGCCGATGCGGTCGACGCCGTCGAGCGCGGAGGTGAACTCCGCGGTGCCGAACGCGGCGCGCGGCAGGATCTCGGTGAAGAACTGGCCGCGGGCGATGCTCGTGCCGATCATCGCGTCGTTGTGGGGCGTGAGCGCCAGGACGATGCCGTCCGAGGTCATCAGCACGATCGCGCTGCGCCCGCCGACGTCGAGGCTGCCGTAGAATCGCTGCAGGCAGTCCACCGCGATGGTCCCCACGACCACGCCCGCGAAGCTGCCGTCCGCGGCGTCCAGGCGGCGCGACACGGTCACGACCCAGGCCCCGTCCGCCTTGGCGCGCACCATGTCGCCGACCAGGACGCTGCGGTCGGGATGGTCGCGGTGCCAGCGGAAATACGCACGGTCGCCGGCACCGACCGCGCCATACGGCACCGGGAACGAGCCCGCCACGTAGTCGCCCGCGGCGTCGACCGCCACCAGCGAATGGATCGCCGGCAGGACCTGGGCCTGGAGCCGCATCAGCCGGCCGAGGCGGGCCTGCGCCGCCGGCCCCGGCCCTTCCTGCTCGGCGGCCTCGCGCACGGCGAGCACGGCGCCGTCGACCGCCTGCACGATGTCGTGGGCGTGCTGCGACAGCGACCGGGCGAGGCTGCTGGTCTCGGCATGGTCCTTGGCGATCGCGTCCACCCTGGCGTCCCACGCCCGCCAGGCGTCGAGGCCGACGAGGGCGCAGCAGGCCAGCACGAGCGGCACGAACAGCGCGAGCGACAGCAGGCGCGCGCGCAGCGTGTCCGGGACGGTCCTCTGCGTCATCGCGTGCTCCCGGCAGACATCCTGATCCGCGATGTGAGTTTACGGAGCATGTCGTTACCGACACCTTACCGCCGCCACGGTCCGTGCACATCCGGCGCCGCAGTGTCCCGCCGTCCCCCATCCGCCCCACCCGGAGTGCCCGCCTGATGCCCGAAGAGGCCTCCACCGGCAACGCCACCACCGCCGCAGCCCCCGCCGAGATCCACGAGGTGATCCGACGCGAGGGCGAGTCCGACCTCGCCCGCCACAGCGGCGCCGTCGCCCTGTCCGGCCTCGCCGCCGGCCTGTCGATGGGCTTCTCGTTCCTCGGCATGGCGCTGATCCGTTCGGCCCTGCCGGACGCGGAGTGGCGCATCCTGCTCAGCGGCTTCGGCTACTCGCTCGGCTTCCTGATCGTCGTGCTCGGCGGACAGCAGCTGTTCACCGAGACCACGCTGACGGCGGTGCTGCCGGTGCTCGCCGGGCGCGACTGGGGCCGTGTGCCCACCCTGCTGCGCTACTGGGCCGTGGTGCTCGCCTCCAACCTCGTCGGCACCGTGCTGTTCGCCCTGTTGCTGTGCCACGAGCCGCTGTTCCAGCCCGCCCTGTGGGAGGCGCTGCGCGGCGTCGCCAACGACGCCATGCGCGACAGCTTCTGGCCGATGCTGATCAAGGCGGTGCTCGCCGGCTGGCTGATCGCGCTGATGATCTGGCTGCTGCCAGGCGCCGGCTCGGCCAGGATGCTGGTGATCCTGGTGCTGACCTACTTCGTGGCGATCGGCCACTTCTCCCACGCCGTCGCCGGCTCCGTGGAGGCCGCCTTCGCCGTGTTCTCGGGCCAGGTGCCGCCGCTCGCCTACCTGACGCACTTCCTCGTGCCGACCGTGATCGGCAACACCCTGGGCGGCGTGGCGCTGGTCGCACTCCTCAACCACGCGCCGCTCGCCGCCGAAGCGTAGAAAGCAAGGTTGGGCTCCGCCCAAACCCGCAAAGGGCCGTGAGGCCCTTTGATCCCCTGACTGAGGAAAGGCGATCCAAGGGCCCAGCCCTTGGCGGGGTCCAGGGGCAGAGCCCTTGGCCTTCCTTCCTCTAGTAGTTCGGCCCGTGGAACGGCCCCGGCGGCAGCATCTGGTTCTGCTTGAGCTGGTAGACCCACTGCCGGATCGACTTGCCCTGGACGACGTCGTCGAAGCGATACGGCGCGATGAACAGCGTGGCGCGCTGGCTCAGGCCTGGCGCGATGGTGAAGAAGCCATGGATGCCGAAGTAGGAGTTCTCGGCGTTGTTGCCGGCCTCGATGATCTGCGCCGCGTTGGAGAACGAGGCGATGGTGACGCACTGGGTGCCGGTGGTGTCGCACATGCTGGCCCAGTCCTCGGTCATGGCGACGTTGTAGCCGGTGCCGTACTGCCCGGTGCGCGGCGTGAACGCGAGAACCCCCACGGCGCCCTGCGCGAGGCTCGACCGGCTCACCAGGCCGCCCACGTCGGCGTAGGCGTTGGGACCGTGGTAGTAGTACACCAGCCCCCCGATCCCCTTGTGCAGGAAGACTGCCGGCAGCTCCTGGAAGTCCGGCGTCATGGTGCGCAGGTTGCTGCCGCCCACGATGTCGTAGGTCAGCTGCGCGAACGGCCCGATCACCTGCGAGGTCTGCGCCCAGAACAGCCCGGGGACGTTGCTGCTCTTCGAGTAGTTGTTGGGGGCATGCTTGTCGACCGTGACCAGTCCGGCGCCCGGCGAATACACGTCGTCGACGTAGTTGTTGGGGTCGCCGTACCAGCAGTTCAGCGACACGCCCTGCACCGGGTTGAAGCCGGTGCCCGCGTCCTGGCCGTTGTCGGCGCAGCCGACGTTGGTGACGTCGTCGCTGACGTTGTCGATGGCCAGCTCGTTGCGGCAGCTCAGCCCGGGGTGGGCGGCCTGGCACGCGGCCTGCGTCGGATAGGCCGTGTTGTCCCAGCCGGTGGCGTTCGGCGGCAGGAAGGTCTGGCTCAGGTTCGGTGCGAACCAGCCGTTGCGCGTGCCGGCCGGTGCGTAGCCGAGGTCGTCGCCGTACAGCGCCAGCTGCAGCGCGCCGCCGGGATGCTGCTGGATCCGGTCGAGCTTGTCTGCGCCGTACAGCTCGAACACCGTGCCGCCGAAACGCCGGTTCACGCCGAGCCGGACGTAATCGTCGTACTGGTACACCGTGTTGGTGGTGCGGCTCGCCATGTAGCCCGTCCAGCCGCACCAGTCCGCATCGGTGATCAGGCCGCTGACGTTGTTGTCACCCTGCAACTGCCCGTTGCAATTGACCGGAAGAAAGCGCGTCTCATCGACGCCTTTTTTCCCGCCCTGGTTGCAGGAAACCACGGTGCCCGGACCGACTTGCCAAGTGCAGTCCCCGTCGCCGGAGATCGAAAGGCAGGTCGAGGCCGCCCCGCCTTGCGTCTTGCACCACCCATTGCCGGTCTGGCCGTAAGATGTTGCAAACACCTGCGTAACACTGTTGTAGCCAAACGGCGTAATTACATTGTTCTGTCCAGCAACGTACTGTTCTCCGGTAAACTGAGCACGGACAGAGTGGGCATATGTTACCACAAAAACGCCGAGTATCAGGCTGAGTATTGGGCTCGTTTTCATGAAGACCTCCCTTTCAAGAGGTCAACTGCTCATGAACTGCTACTATCCTGTCAAGCACGGTTCCTCCCGTGGCGGTGGTAGGCAGCAACTCCAGGCCATCCAGGGCGTGCAGAATATGAGACGCACACGGACCCGTGATCCAGATGCCGAGACTTCGATATCAACTCAAGGTTGTAGACTGCAAGCCAATCGGAGATTTCCGCCGAAACGCAGGACAGCGTTGCGGATAGGCCACAGGTGCCACAAAACCGGACCAAGGAACCTGGGCGCACCAGCTCGACCCCGGCGTCCGACGCACCCTGGCCATGGACCACGGCGCTGCGCGCGCTGCCGCAGGCTGTCCCCCGGCCCTCGCGCACCGGTCCCGCCGCCCGTGCCTGCAGACAAGAGCGCCAGGCCGGCGGATGCCGCTCTGCCACGTTCCAGCCACGTGTCCGTGAAACATTCGTGCTGGATATGTGTGTCCCGGGTGCGTATCGCTCCCCGGCGGCGACACGCTGCAATGGAGAGTTCGAGATGAAGACGACTGCATTCCTGGCCGCGCTCGCGGTGCTGACCACCGGCCTGGCCACCGGGTCGGCGCAGGCCGAGCCGGGCGGCTGCCTGAAATACGGCGCCGCCGGCGCCGTGGGCGGTCACCTCGCGCACCACGGCGTGCTCGGCGCCGCGGGCGGCTGCGCCACCGGCATGTACGTGCGCCACAGGCACCGCAAGGCGATGCGCGCCCAGGCCGCCACCCAGGCCGCCGAGCAGACCCCGGTCACCACCCCCGACGGCATGACCCACACCGCGGAGTGACCCGCACGCTCCGGTCCGCCGCGCGGGCGCGCGACCGGAGCCGTGCCGCCGCCCGCGGGAGTGAATGCCGACGGCCCCCGGGCATGACCAGCCAGGCAAGGTTGAGGCTCTGCCTCAAACTCCGCCAAAGGCAAGCCTTTGGAATCCAATCCTTAAGTGAAGGGTTTCCAAAGGGCTCCGCCCTTTGGCGGGTCTGGGCAGAGCCCAGCCTTGCTTGTCGGCCGGCCAGTACCAGAAGCCGCCGGCAGAAACCCCCGCCCTAGCGCGGCTTGCGCAGCAGCAGCCGCACCGACCCCACGTTCGCCATCCCAGGCCCCGGCGTGGGGTGCGCCGCCGCCAGCACCATCGGCCGCAGCTCGTACAGGTTGAGCCACAGCGGGAACTCCCGCCGGATCACCCCGCCCGTCTCGCCGCTGCCCCGCCCGGTGATCACCTCCACGACCCGCTGCCGGTCCACATGCGCCGTGCGCAGGAACGCGTGCAGCGCGTGGAACGCCCGCTGCGCCGTCCGCCCGTGCAGGTCCAGCGTGCGCGTCGCCGCCAGCTTCCCCCGGCACAGCTTCTGCCACGTCGCCTGGTCGACCCCCGGCGGCTGCATCCCCACCACCAGCGGCGCCACCCGCACCACCGCCGGCCCCGCCACTGCGCGCGACAGCACCAGCGAGCCCCCCGGCGTCGCGGGAGTCGCGGCCGTCGCCGCCGCCACGACGGCCGGCACCTCCGGCAGCGCCGGCAGCGCCCGCCCGGCCATCGGCACCACGAGCCGCGCATACGCCGCCCACAGCGCCAGGTCCGCCTCGCTGAGCCCCGCCCGCCGCCGCGCCGTCACGTCACCTGCCGCCCTGCGGATCCGCCCCGCCCGCACCCGCCTCTCCGTCGTCGACCAGCACGACATGCAGCCGCCGCGGCCCGTGCGCCCCCAGCTCCAGCGTCTGCTCGATGTCCGCCGACCGCGACGGCCCCGTCACCAGCATCACGTTGCGCGGCATCGCGCCCCCGCCCGCCGCCGCCTCGCGCTCCCGCCGCAGCAGGTCCCACGCGTCCTCGTACGGCCCCACCACCCGGCTCGTCCTGAGCACCACGATCGCCGTGTCCGCCAGCAGGTTCAGCGTCGTCGGCCGCTCCGGCCCCGACGGCAGCATCAGCGTCCCCGTCTCCGCGATCCCCGCAAACCCCTGCTGGATCGACACCATGTCCGACCCCACCGCGATCCCCCGCCGCAGCACCAGCAGCGGCCGCTCGTGCCACGGCAGCGCCATCAGCTCCGGGTGCTCCCCGATCGCCGCCTCGGACGGCAGGTTCTGCGCCGCGAGATACTCCGTCACCGCCCCCGGCACCCCGTCGCCCGACGCCACGCGCGCCACGCTGCCGAATTCCTTCTCCACGTGCCGCGCGAACATTGCCACCTGCTCCGCGTGCGGCACCAGGCTCCGCTGCGGGATCAGGTGTCGCCGCGGCGCCCGCAGCCGCTCCTCCAGCCGCGCCCGCACGTCCGCATCCAGCTCGCCCCGGCGCAGCCCGCGCCGGATCGTGCCGAGGATCGCGTCGCGGCTCACAGCGAAAGCCCGCAAGCAAGGCCAGGGGCTCTGCCCCTGGACCCCGCCAGGGCGAGCCGCCCTGGACCGGCTTTACTTAAGAAAAGCCATCCAAGGAGCTTCTCTTGGCGGGGTCCCCGTCTTGAAGCATGGGGGGCAGAGCCCCCGGCCTTCCTCACTGCCCCGCCCTCTGCTGCCGCTCGTACCGGGCAAAGAACGTCTCCCCCTCCGGCGCCGGCAGGTCGCGCCCCGCGGTCCACCCCCCCGCCATCGGCAGCGATGCGAACCGCCCCCGCCGCCCGCCCATCACCCCGAGCACCCGCGCCGCCACCCCCGTCGCCGCCCGGTACAGCGCCGGCCTGCGCGCCAGATACGCCCACAGCGCCAGGTTCCGCCGCTGCGCCACCGGCGTGAGGTGCCGCTCGAATTCCTTCTCGCGCCAGTGCCGCATCATCGCCGGCAGCGGGATCTTCACCGGGCACACCGCCTCGCACTTCCCGCACAGCGTCGACGCGTTCGGCAGGCTCGCCGCCTCCTCCACGCCGACCAGCGCCGGCGTCAGCACGCTCCCCATCGGCCCCGGATACACCCACCCGTACGCATGCCCGCCCACCGCGCCATACACCGGGCAGTGGTTCATGCACGCGGCGCACCGGATGCAGCGCAGCATGTCCTGGAACTCCGTGCCCAGCATCGACGACCGCCCGTTGTCGATCAGCACGACGTGGTACGCGTCCGGCCCGTCCAGATCGTCCGCCCGCCGCGCCCCCGTCGAGAACGTCGTGTACACGGACATGTCCTGCCCGGTCGCGGAGCGCGCCAGCAGCCGCACCAGGCTCATCGTGTCCTCCAGCGTCGGCACGATCTTGTCGATCCCCGCGATCGCGATGTGCACCCGCGGCAGCGTCTGCGTGAGGTCCCCGTTGCCCTCGTTGGTCACGATCACCGACGACCCCGTCTCCGCAATCAGGAAGTTCGCCCCCGTGATCCCCACGTCCGCGCCCAGGAAGTGCGTGCGCAGCTCCGTCCGCGCCTCCGCCATGATGTCGGACCTCTCGGCGAACACCCGGTCGGCCGGCAGATGCGCGTGCGAGAGCCTGAACTGCGCCTCCCAGTCCGCCCGGTTCAGGTGGAACGCCGGCGCCACGATATGGCTCGGCGCCTCCTTGCGGAGCTGGAGGATGTACTCTGCCAGGTCCGTCTCCACCGGCACCATCCCGTGCAGCTCCAGGTGCTCGTTCAGCCCGATCTCCTCCGAGATCATCGACTTGCCCTTCGTCACCGTCCGCGCCCCCGCGTCGCGGCAGATGCCCAGCACCGCCTCGCGCGCCTCCGCCGCCGTCGAGCACCAGTGCACCACCCCGCCCGACGCCTCCACCGCGCGCGCATACGCGTCGAGGTAGAAGTCCATGTGCTCGAGGGTGTGGTTCTTGATGTCGCGCCCGATGTCGCGCAGCCGCTCGAACTCCGGCAGCCCGGCGACCGCCGCCGCGCGCCGCGCCTGCATGTGCTTCGTGCTGTAGCCCAGCGCAGCCTGAAGCCCGGGATCGCGCAGCGACTCCGCGGCGTGCGCCTTGAAGGCGTGCGAGGTGGCAAGCATTGGACCCGATCCTCCTGCGCCGCCGACGCGGCCCCACCCGAGAGTTAGGCGCTCCCCGCCCGCTCCGCCACCGCGCTGGCGCGGTCTTCAGCCCCTGGGATCGCCCCCGGCCGGCGCCAGCCGCTCCAGCACCCGCCCCGCGGCCTCGCCCGCCGGCACCACCAGCAGCCGCCCCGGCGCCGCCCCGTGCGCCACCGCGACACCTCCCTTCGGGCACAGCCCGAAGCACCCGGCCTCCACCACCCGCACCTCGCGCCGCCGCCCCCGCTCGCGCAGCTCGTCCTTCAGCGCCCCGCGCAGGCTCTCCTCGCCGTCCGGCCCGAAGCCGCCGTCAAGCTTGCGGCTGCACTTGCCGCACACCACCACGAACTCCCGCCACGGAGTCTCCACTGCGAGATCCTCGCCCGGCACGGCCTTCTGCTTGTGTCCCATGCCCCCGATAACGACAGCGCAGCCCCATCGTTCAAAACGGCACCCTGCAAGGCAGAAGGATGGCCAGGGGCTCTGCCCCTGGACCCCGCCAAAGGCAAGCCTTTGGAATCCACCTCTTAAGTCAAGCCGGTCCAGGGGCGGCTCGCCCCTGCGGGTCTGGGGGGAGGTGCCCAAAGGTTCCGATGGCCTGCTTGGGCCATTGGAATGGGCACCGGAGGGAAAGCCCAGCCTTGCTTCCTGTCACGCCGGCTGCCGTGCCCTGACCGCCGCCGCCAGCGTCCCGTCGTCCAGCGCGTCCAGCGCGCCCCCCATCGGCACGCCCTGCGCGACCCGGCTGATCGCGACCCCCAGCGGCGCCAGCCGGTCCGCCAGCAGGTGCGCGGTCGTCGCCCCGTCCACCGTCGCCCCCAGCGCCAGGATCACCTCGGACACGCCCCCCGCCGCCACCCGGGCCAACAGCGGCGCGATGCTCAGCTCCTCCGGCCCCACCCCCGCCAGCGCCGACAGCGTCCCCCCCAGCACGTGGTACAGCCCGCGGTGCACGCCCGCGCGCTCCAGCGCCCACAGATCCCCCACGCCCTCGACCACGCACACCAGCGAACGGTCCCGCCGCCTGTCCGCGCAGATCGAGCACGGGTCCGCGCTGTCGAGGTTGCCGCACGTCCCGCACGGCCGCACCGCGCGCGCCGCCTCCTCCAGCGCCGCCGCCAGCGGCAGCATCCGCGTCTCCGGCTGCATCAGCAGCCGCAGCGCCGCCCTGCGCGCCGACCGCGGCCCGAACCCCGGCAGCCGCGACAGCAGCCCGATCAGCCGCTCGATCTCCGGCCCGCCCACGACGCGCCCCCGCTCCCGCCTAGAACGGCAGCTTCATGCCCGGCGGCAGCTGCAGCCCGCCGGTGACCTTCTGCATCTCCTCGGCCGCCATCGCGTCCACCCGCCGGCGCGCGTCCGCATGCGCCGCGACCAGCAGGTCCTGCACCATCTCCATCTCCGCCGGATCGGCGAGCTTCGGGTCGATCCGCACCCGCCGCAGCTCGCCCTTGCCGCTCAGCACGACGGCCACCAGCCCGGCGCCCGCGACGCCCTCGACCTCGACCGCCTCCGCCCTGGCCTGCATCTCGGCCATCTTCTCCTGCATCTGGCTCGCCTGCTTCATCAGCCCCGCAAGGTTCTTCATCCAAGCTCTCCTTCCCGATGCATCGCCGCGCCGTCATACCGGATGCCGCCCCGCGACCCCACCCCGCACAGATGGGGCACACTCGCCACGCCGCAGCCCGGCCCGAAAGCAAGGTTGAGGCTCTGCCTCAAACTCCGCCAAGGGCTGGGCCCTTGGATCGCCCTCTCTTGAGGGAGGCCGGTCCAGGGGCGGCTCGCCCCTGGCGGGTCTGGGCGGAGGTGCCCAAAGGTTCCGATGGCCCGCTTGGGCCATTGGAATGGGCATCGGAGGGAGAGCCCAGCCTTGCTTGCTTCCGGACCACTCACGCCCTCGCCCGCGCCCCCTCCACTCCGCCCGCCAGGAACGGTGCCAGCCACCCCAGCACCTCCCCAGGCGCCTCCTCCGCCAGGTAGTGCCCCGACGCCATCGCTCCGCCCTCGACCGCCGCGTCGCAGTACTCCCGCCACAGCGACAGCGGGTCGTACCAACCCCCGATCCGCCCGCGCGCACCCCACAGCACCAGCATCGGGCACTGCACGCGCACCCCGTCCAGCCGGCTCGCCCGGTCGTGCACCAGGTCGATCGACGCCGCCGCCCGATAGTCCTCGCACATGCCCGCGATCGCCCTCGGGTCGTGCGCCGCCGCCAGGTAGTCCGCCAGCGCCTCGGCCGCGAAGAACCCCGGCGTCGCGATCTCCCCTGGCCGGTCGCGCGACGTGTGCGCCGCGAACCACTCGTCCGGCGCCGCATTGATCACCGACTCCGGCTTGGGGTGCGGCTGCGCGAACCAGAACCAGTGGTAGTACCCCAGCGCGAACGCCATGTCCGCCCGCTCGAACTGCTCGACCGTCGGCACGATGTCGAGCACCGCCAGCCGCTCCACCCGCCCGGGCGCGTCCAGCGCCAGCCGGTGCGCCACCCGCGCGCCCCTGTCGTGCGCCGCCACCGCGAACGTCGCGAACCCCAGCGCGTCCATCAGCGCCAGCATGTCCCCCGCCATCGCCCGCTTGGCATACGCCGCATGGTCCTCCGACGGCGCCGGCTTGAAGCTCCCGCCGTACCCCCGCAGGTCCGGGCACACCACCGTGTGCGTCCGCGCCAGCTCGGGCGCCACGCGGTGCCACATCGCGTGCGTCTGCGGGTTGCCGTGCAGCAGCAGCAGCGGCGGCCCAGACCCGCCCACCCGCACCCGCAGCGCCCCGCCGGGCACCTCGACCTGCCGCAACCCGAACCCCTCGAAGAACATCGCCGACCCTCTCCTGACCCGGCCATGGTGCAGCGCGGCGATGGCGGGAGAAAGGCAGCAAGGTTGAGGCTCCGCCTCAAACTCCGCCAAAGGCCGAGCCTTTGGAATCCATGACTCAAGTCGAGGGTTTCCAAAGGGCTCCGCCCTTTGGCGGGTCCGGGCAGAGCCCGGCCTTCCTTGCTGCCCCGCTTTGTGCCATCCGCACGCCCTGCGCCCGGAGACACGCCCGATGCCCGACACGCCGATCGCCCCCACCGACGCCACCCTCGACCCCGCCGACTGGACCGCCCTGCGCGCGCTGGGCCACCGCATGATCGACGACGTGTTCGCCCACCTCGAATCCCTGCGCGACGGCCCCGTCTGGCAGCGCATGCCCGACCCCCTCCGCGCCGCCCTCCACACCCCCGCCCCCCGCACGCCGAGCGACCCCGCCGCCGTCTACGACGACTTCCTGCGCACCATCCAGCCGTACGCCACCGGCAACCTGCACCCCGGCTTCATGGGCTGGGTGCACGGCGGCGGCACCCCCGTCGGCATGCTCGCCGAGCTCCTCGCCGCCGGCCTGAACTCAAACCTCGGCGGCCGCGACCAGGCCCCCATCGAGATCGAGCGCCAGGTCATCCGCTGGTCCGCCGAGCTCCTCGGCCTCCCCCCGGAAACCACCGGCCTCCTCGTCACCGGCACCTCGCTCGCCAACCTGGTCGCCGTCCTCACCGCCCGCAGAGCCGCCCTCGGCCCCGGCGTCCGCACCAACGGCCTCGCCAGCGCCCCCCTCACGGCCTACGCCGCCGCCGGCACCCACGGCTGCGTCGCCCGCGCGATGGACATGGCCGGCCTCGGCACCGACGCCCTCCGCCTCATCCCGACCGACGCCGCCCACCGCATCCGCCCCGACCTCCTCGCCGCCCGCATCGCCGAGGACCGCTCCGCCGGCCTGCGCCCCTTCCTCCTCGTGGGCAACGCCGGCACCGTCGACACCGGCGCCATCGACGACCTCTCCACCCTCGCCGACCTCGCCGCGGGTGAGCGCCTGTGGTTCCACGTCGACGGCGCGTTCGGCGCCATGGCCGCGCTCTCCCCCACCCTGCGCCCGCTGCTCGCCGGCATCGGGCGCGCCGACAGCGTCGCCTTCGACTTCCACAAATGGGCGCAGGTCCCCTACGACGCCGGCTGCGTCCTGGTCCGCCACCCCGGCGCCCAGGCCGACGCCTTCGCCCAGGACCTCGCCTACCTCCACCGCGAGGACCGGGGCCTCGCCGCCGGCCACCCCTGGCCCTGCGACATCGGCCCCGACCTGTCCCGCGGCTTCCGCGCTCTCAAGGTCTGGATGACGCTCCGCACCTACGGCGCCGACCGCCTCGGCCAGGTCGTCGACCAGTGCTGCGCCACCGCCCGCCACCTCGCCGTCCGCATCGGGGCAGAACCCCGCCTGGAGCTGTGCGCCCCCGTCGCGCTGAACGTCGTCTGCTTCCGCGTCCGCCACGGCTCCGACCGCCTCCAGGCCGACCTCGCCGCCGACGTGCAGGAGTCCGGCGACGCCGTCCCGTCGACCACCCGCCTCGCCGGCCGCACCGTGATCCGCGCCGCCGTCGTCAACCACCGCACGCGCAACGAGGACACGGACCGCATGGTCGACGCCGTCCTCCGGGCGGCGGACGCGCGGCAGGCGTAGAAGGCAGGCAAGGCCGGGCTTCGCCCAGACCCGCCAGACGCAGGTGGGCAAAGGTCCCGACGATCCGCCTGGATCGTTGGAAAGGCTGCCTGAGGGAGCCGCCCCTGGACCGGCATGACTTGGCGTCAACCGTCTTGCCCGCGGGCACAGGTTCGCTTGCCCAACACCATGACGGAGGCGAAACGACAGGCGGGCATCAGGAATGCCCGCTCGGCGCTGGGTCTCTCTGCCGCCACGGCGAGGTGTTCACCGACACGCTCGACCAGGGCGGGCGATGCGACTGCGCCACCCGCAAAGCCCGTCGCCTGAATCGGCTTCCGGTTTCCAGCCCTCCACAAACCCTCGCCGCTGCCGGCGTCAGCAAACCCGCAAGCCTGTCCCTGATCAATCCCGGACCGGCCGCCTCCGACCGAACCACGCCACGGCAAAAGGCCTGGTCCGTCCTCGAAGGCGGACGCCCACCGTGCCACCGCCTTGGCAGCTAACCCCCGGACGCACCCTCGCCGTCACCGGCCTTCGAAGCGTAGGCGCTGATGATCGCATACAGCAGGCCGGGGAACCGCGCGTCCACCTCGGCCCAGCGCGAATGGTTGCGCATCTCCACCCCGTGACGCTCGCTGCGGATCAGCCCGGCCTCGCGCAGCACCTTGAGGTGGTTGGACAGCGACGACTTCGGGATCACCCGATCCCCCAGCGCCGAGACGGCCGAGCAGGCCTCCACGCAGCCCTCCCTCATGATCCTGGCGAAGATCGACGCCCGGCTCGGGTCGGACAGCGCATGAAGGATCGCGTCCGGCTGGATGGTCTCGATCAGGGGATGGAACAGGGGCCTCATGTTTTCATCATAGGGGGGCTTGATCCGCACCCCATAGTTCCAAAGTCCGGAACCATGGGACAAAGGCGACCATCCCGGAGCCGGCCCATGTCGAAGGTCCGCACACATGTCGAAGCTTGAAGGCAAGGTCGCCGTGGTGACCGGCGCATCGAAGGGCATCGGCGCCGCGATCGCCAAGGCGCTGGCGAAGGACGGCGCAGCGGTCGTCGTCAACTACGCCTCGAGCAAGGCGGGAGCGGACGCCGTCGTCGAGGCGATCATCTCGGCCGGGGGAAGGGCCGTCGCGGTCCAGGGCGACGTCTCCAAGGCCGCACAGGCGCACGGGCTGATCGAGGCGGCCATCACGCAGTTCGGCCGGCTCGACGTGCTGGTCAACAACTCCGGCGTCTACGAGTTCGGGGCGATCGAGGACGTGACCGAGGAGCAGTACCGCCGGCTCTTCGACGTCAACGTGCTGGGCGTCCTGCTGGCCACCCAGGCGGCGGCACGCCACCTCGGGGACGGCGGCAGCATCGTCAACATCTCGTCGGCGGTCGTCAGCATCCACCCGCCGACAACGGTGGTCTACAGCGCGACCAAGGGTGCCCTGAACGCGATCACGGGCGTCCTCGCCAACGAGCTGGCGCCGCGCAGGATCCGGGTCAACGTGGTCAGCCCCGGCCTCGTGGCGACCGAGGGCACGCGCGCGGCCGGAGTCGTCGGCTCGGACATGGAGGCCGGCTTCGTCGCACAGACGCCCCTCGGCCGCGTCGGCCAGCCGGACGACATCGCCGCCGTCGTGGCGTTCCTCGCGTCCGACGAGGCCCGCTGGGTGACCGGCGAGGAGATCACCGCCAGCGGCGGGCTGCGCTGACGCACGGCAGCCGCTCCTGCGCGGGCCTCGCGACGGTGGCACGCGCAGGAGCAGGCAAGGCCGCCCGCCTGTCCGACGGCGTCTGCGCGCGTCGTGCCACAAGATCCGGCGCGGCGGAAAGCAAGGCCGGGGCTCTGCCCCGGACCCCGCCAAAGGCGGAGCCTTTGGAATCCATTCCTTGGTGAATCGGTTTCCAAAGGCCTCGGCCTTTGGCGGAGTTTGAGGCAGAGCCTCAACCTTGCTTCCGCCCGGCCGGTCGCCCCGCCAGGGTGCATGGGGCGCAAAAGAGCCAATCGCCTCCTCCGAACGGGGGCGCCTGCCGAAAGCCTGCCTTGTCTCCCGAAATTCGTTGCCGCCGCCGACTTGGTTCTTGCTGATCGGCCCAGGACGCCTCCAGAACCCTGCGATGGAGCATCTCCAGCGAGAGCCGTCTTCGTGATCGATCGTCGCAGCTTCGCCCTGGCCACCGGCGCAGCCCTGCTGCTGCCTGCCCGTGCCGATGCGCAGGCGTCGCGGAGGGATCCGGCCGCCCGGCTTGGCGCGATCGAGCAGGCCGCCGGCGGCAGGCTGGGGGCGTTCGTGCTCGACACGGGCAGCGGCAGGAGCTTCGGCTGGCGCGCCGACGAGCGGTTCTGCCATTGCTCGACCTTCAAGTTCTCCCTTGCCGCGATGGCTCTTCGCGAAAGCGACGCGGGGCGCATCGACCTGAACGAAACGCTTGCGTTCGGCCGGGCGGACCTTGTGGCCTATGCGCCCGTGGTCGAAGCGCATCTCGCCGAGGGAGGCCTGTCGGTCGTCGCGCTGGCCGAGGCGGCGCAGGTGGCGAGCGACAATGCCGCCGCGAACGTGCTCATGCGGCGGCTCGGGGGTCCGGCGGCGCTGACGCGGTTCTGGCGCGAGATCGGGGACGGCGTCAGCCGGATCGACGGCTACGAGCCGGAGATCAACGTCATCCCCGCCGGCACGCGGGAGAACAGCACGACGCCCGAGGCCATGGCCGGGACGGTGCGACGGATCGTGCTCGGCGACGTGCTCAGGGCGGAAAGCCGCGAACGGCTGCGCGGCTGGATGGAGGCGACGCGAAGCGGGGCGCATCGTATCCGGGCCGGCCTTCCGTCCGGCTGGCACGGGCTCGACAAGACCGGCACGGGCATGCGCCCGGGCATCGGCAACAAGACCAACGACATCGCTGTCCTGATGCCCCCCGGCGGACGAGCGCCCCTGATCGTCACCGGCTACGTCGAGAACCCTGTTTTCGCCGAGGATGCTCACCCGCAGGACGAGGCCGTGCTCAGGACGCTGGGCGAGACGGCAGTTGCGTGGGCAGGCTGATGGTCGATCTCGCGTTCGTTGCACGAAGCGAGGGCAATGCCAGTCTGGTCCGCCTCGGCAGTGCCCTGATCCTGCTCCGGCTGCCGCCAAGCGTCCCGGGAGCGTGCCGGTCGGCGTCCCACCGTGCCTGCAGGGGGGCTCTGCCCTCCGACGCCGCCAGACGCCAGCCCGTGGACACTTCTGCCAAAGGAGGCCGGGTCCAGGGGCGGCTCGCCCCTGGCGGGTCCGGGCAGAGCCCGGCCTTTCTTCCCTGCACCGCTCCTTACGGCATCATCCCCCCGCCCCAACCTCCCCCACCCGCCTTCGCACCCACTCCCCCACCTCTCGCCACATCTCCGGCGTCCATCCCCCAGAACCGCGCCAGGTCTCCCGCCCCGCGCACCTCCGCCAGCGCCGGCATCGCCGCGAGATCGCCCCCCGACAAAGCCCGTCCCTCCGAGTACCCCGCCAGCAGCGCCTCCCACAGCTCTGCCCCATCCGCCTCCCGCCGCAGCCACCTCGCCATCGTCGCGAGATCCAGCGCCAGCGGCCCCACCGCGCAGTCCTCGAAATCGAAGAACGTCACCCGCTCCCCGTCCAGCCGCGCGTTCCCCAGCCACGCATCCCCATGGCACAGCCCGACGCCCGGCCCCGCCGCCGCCACCGCCGCGCGCAGCACCGGCCCCGCCCGCTCCGCCTGCTCCGCGATCGCCGCCTGCCCCGCCCGCCGCAGCCAGAACGCCGCCGCCGCACACGCCTCGCCCGCCTCTATCCGCCGTCCCGCGACACCCCCTACCGCCTGCAGCGCCCCGTGCAGCTCCGCCACCGCTCGCCCGAACCGGCGCAGGTCCTCCGCACAGGGCAGCATCTCCCGCCCCTCCGCGTGCGCGAACAGGCAGGCGTGCCGCATCACCCCATCCCACCCCAGCCGCGTCCGCAGTCGCCCGCCTCGCCCCGCCACCGGCAGCGCGACCTCCACCCCCGCCCCGCAGTCCACCGCACGCAGCACCCGCAGCTCGAAGTCCAGCCCCGCGCTGCCCGTCCCCGGATGCCGGCACAGCCTGAGCCACCACGACCGTTCTCCCCCCGCCGGCGCCTCCACCAGCCGCAGCGTCACGTTCGCCGCGCGCCGCGCCTCCGCCACCCGCACGAACCGCCGCCTCCAGAACCGCGACGCCCCCGCGAGCACGCGCGCCTCCATGGCTTCCTCGCCCATCGCCGCTCCCCCGCAATGACGGCCGGCATCGCACGGAAGCAGGCGAGCAAGGCCGGGCTCTGCCCGGACCCGCCAGGGGCGAGCCGCCCCTGGACCGGCATGACCTGGAACCGGTCCGCGCTCCGCCTTTCCGCCCGTGCGGCGCACTCCGTTACTTCACAGCAACGAATACCGGAATCCCCCTTTGCCGGACCCGCCCACACCCGCCCGACGTCACGTCCGCCGGCAGGAATCCCACCCTCCGAAACGCCCAGTCCCATCCTGTGAAGCGGCGGTGTCCTGCCGCGCAGGACAGTGCCACACAAACACCCCCCGAATGTCCTGCGCCACAGGACACGTGTGTCCTGCCGCACAGGACACCGCGCCCCCTCCCGCCGGACATCCTGCTCCTCTCCGGCGACACCCCATCCTGCCGGTGCGACAGCTGCACCCCCGGCGACGCGCACCGTCCCGGCGCAGCCCCGCCCCGTTGACCGCACGCCTCCGCCATTGTCCCATGCCGCATGAACACGCCCCGTCCCGCCCTCCTCCTCGCCGCCCTGCTCGCCGCCCCCGCCGCAGCGCACGCCGACCCCCGCCAGCCCCGCCTCTTCGACGCCTTGGCCCTGTCCCCCGACGGCGCCCACGTCGCCAGCGTCGAGCACGACGAGCCCGCCGTCGACGGCGACGAGCCCATCCACCGCCTCGTGCTGCGCGCCGCCGACGGCAGCGCCGAGGCCACCGTGACGCTGCCCTGCCCCCCCGGCCCGGACTGCCGCCCGAGCGACATCGCCTTCTCCCCCGACGGCGCCCGCCTCGGCTTCGTGCTGAAGCAGCCGAACGACCCCCGCTCCTACGTCTTCGAGGTCGCCCCCGACGGCATCGCCCCCACCCAGCGCCTCGCGTTCGACGGCGCGCTCGGCGACCTGCGCTACGGCCCCGACGGCCGCCTCGCGATGCTGGCCACCCCCGGCGCCCACAAGGAGGCAGGCGCCGTCAAGCCCGGCGCCGCCCCCGCCGGCGAGATCGGCGTCACCTCCGACGAGCAGCGCATCGCCCTCCTCGAAGGCGACACGCTCCGCCTGGTCTCGCCCCCCGACCTCTACGTCTACGAGTTCGACTGGCGCCCGGGCGGCGCCGGCTTCGTGGGCACCGCCGCCCCCGGCAACGGCGACAACCAGTGGTGGGTCGCCCGCCTCCTGGCCTTCCCCGAGCCCGGCCCCGGGCAGGACCCCGCGCCGGGCACCCCCCGCGTGCTCTACGCCCCCCCGCCGCAGCAGCAGCTCGCCTCCCCCGTGGTCTCCCCCGACGGCCGCACCGTCGCCTTCATCGGCGGCATCATGAGCGACTTCGGCTCCACCGGCGGCGACGCCTACACCCTGCCGCTCGACGCGCGCCCGGGCACGAAGCCCACCAACCTCACCCCGGCGATGCCCGCCTCCGTCACCGCGCTCGACTGGCGCTGCCCGGGCGGCGGCCTCACCGCCACCGCGCTGCACGGCGGCGACGCCCAGGTGCTCGCCCTCGGCCAGCCCTCCGCCCACCCGCGCGCCCTGTGGTCCGGCCCGCAAGCCCTGCGCGCCGGCGGCTGGTCGCACGCCCTGGTCTGCAGCGCCCACGCCACCGCCGCCGTCCACGAAACCTTCGCCGCGCCCCCCGAGATCGAGCTCGGCCCCGTCGGCGGCTGGCACGACCTGACCCGCGCCAACACCGGCCTCGACGTCCCCGTGGTGGCGCGCAGCCTGACCTGGACCAGCGACGGCCACCCCGTGCAGGGCTGGCTGCTGCAGCCTGCCGACCGCGCCAAGACCCCGCGCCAGCGGATGATCACGCTGGTGCACGGCGGCCCCGGCGCCGCCGCCACGCCGTCGTTCATGACGCGGGGCAGCGACCGCTGGCTGCTCGACGCCGGCTACGACCTGTTCCTGCCCAACCCCCGCGGCTCCTTCGGCGGCGGCGAGGCCTTCACCCTGGGCAACCGCCGCGACTTCGGCCACGGCGACCTGCGCGACATCCTGCGCGGCGTCGACGCGGCGCTGAAGGCGGCCCCCATCGACCCCGCCGGCCTTGGCCTGATGGGCTACAGCTACGGCGGCTACATGACGATGTGGGCGGTCACCCAGACCACGCGCTTCAAGGCCGCCGTCGCCGGCGCCGGCATCTCGAACTGGCAGTCCTACTACGGCGAGAACGGCATCGACCAGTGGATGATCCCCTACTTCGGCGCCTCCGTGTACGACGACCCCGCCGCCTACGCCCGCTCCTCGCCGATCACCTACATCCGCCAGGTCCGCACGCCGACCTTCGAGTTCGTCGGCGACCGCGACCTCGAATGCCCGATGCCGCAGACCCAGGAGTTCTGGCACGCCCTGCACACCCTCGGCGTGCCCACCGAGTTCGTCGTCTACCCCGGCCAGGGCCACGAGCTGCACGACGCCCACGACCGCGCCGACGTCAAGACGCGCACCCTCGCCTGGTTCGCCCGCTGGCTCGACCCGAAGCCCCGCACGCCCTGAGCGGAAGCGAAGCAAGGACTGGGCTCTGCCCAGACCCGCCAGGGGCGAGCCGCCCCTGGACCGGCATCACTTAAGTCCAGGTTCCCAGGGGCTCGGCCTTTGGCGGGGTCCCGCTTCAAGACACGGGGCCAGCGCCCCTGATCTTGCCTTCCGCTGCACGCGAGCCCGTCGCCAGGCTGGCAGGAAACTTGCGTGTCGTTCCCGAAGTGCGTCGGAGACGCCGCATTCTCTCGCCTTGCGCCGCGAAGCTGCCTTACCGTTGCGCATCCAGCTCAACCTCGACAACCCGACAGCCGCCAGGGAGCACCCGGGTCCATGAAGTCTAGCCGCATGACGACCTACATCGTCGTCGCCATGATCCTGGGGATCGCCGCCGGCGCCCTGGTCAACAGCCAGACCGCCGACCCAGCGACGCACAAGCTGTTCGCCGGCTACGTCTCGATCGGCAGCATGATCTTCCTGCGCCTGATCAAGATGATCATCGCCCCCCTGGTGTTCTCCACGCTGGTGACCGGCATCGGCCACATGTCCGACACCGGTGCCGTCGGACGCGTCGGCGGCAAGGCCATGCTGTGGTTCGTCAGCGCGTCCCTGGTCTCGCTGACCCTCGGCCTGATCCTGGTCAACCTGTTCGGCCCCGGCGTCGGCATCCACAAGGTCGCGAGCGCGGTCGCCGCCACCAGCGCCGTCGGCGGCATCGACCCGCACGCGATGTCGCTCGACGGCTTCGTCAAGCACGTCTTCCCCGACTCCGCGATGCGCCCGATGGTGGACAACGAGATCCTGCAGATCGTCGTGTTCTCGCTGTTCTTCGGCGTCGCCTGCGCCGCCATGGGCGAGAAGGCCCACGTCGTCCTCGTCGGCATCGAGGGCCTGTCGCACATCATCCTGCGCGTCACCGGCTACGTGATGAAGCTGGCCCCGCTCGCCGTGTTCTGCGCGATGGCCGCCACCATCGCCACCAACGGCCTCGGCATCCTGGTCAACTACGCGAAATTCATGGGCGAGTTCTACTTCGGCCTGGTCTGCCTGTGGGGCGTGCTGGTCCTCGTCGGCTTCCTGATCCTCGGCCCGAGCGTGTCCCGCCTGGTCCGCCTGGTGCAGGAGCCGTTCCTGCTCGCCTTCTCCACCGCCTCCTCGGAAGCCGCCTACCCCAAGATGCTGGAACAGCTCGCGAAATTCCCGATCGCGCCCAGGATCACCAGCTTCGTCCTGCCGCTCGGCTACTCGTTCAACCTCGACGGCACGATGATGTACTGCACCTTCGCCAGCGTCTTCATCGCCCAGGCCTACGACATCCAGCTCGGCCTGGGCACCCAGATCGCCATGCTGCTCACCCTGATGCTCACCTCCAAGGGCGTCGCCGGCGTGCCGCGCGCCTCGCTGGTGGTCATCGCCGCGACGCTGAGCCAGTTCTCCCTGCCCGAGGAAGGGCTCCTGCTCCTGCTCGGCATTGACACCTTCCTCGACATGGGCCGCTCGGCGACCAACGTGATCGGCAACTCGCTCGCCGCCGCCGTCGTCGCCAAGTGGGAGGGCCAGCTCGTCGCCACCCCGGAAACCCGCGAGGTCGTGGGCGAGATGGAGGTGCAGCCGGCGTAGCAAAGGCAAGGCCGGGGCCCTGCCCTGGACCCGCCGGGGGCAGGCGCCCCCAGACCCGCCTGCCTGTGCCGATCGAGGGCGGCCTTCACGCCTCCGGCCAGAACCCGTCGTCCAGGGCCTGCTCGAAGTCCCACGGGCACGCCCAGGCGAACACGTCGCGCGGCAGATCCGTCTCCCGCTCCGCCCGCAGCACCGCATCGCCGTAGGCGTCCGCCATCGCCTCGTCCCGCCACGCCGCAAGGCTCGGGTTGTCGCGCAGGTGCCGCACGATCTGCCGCCGCTGCTCCTCGATCGTGAGCCGCCAGCTCCTGCCCCGCCGCTCCGGCTGGTGCGTCCACATCAGCAGCTGCAGCAGCAGCACCGCAAGCCGGCTCGTCAGCTCCCGCCTCTCGCCACGTCCCAGGGCCTCGATCTCCTCGGCGATGTGCGTCACGTCCGCCTCGGCCAGCCGCCCCGCCCGCAGCAGCGCCGCCTGCTCCGTCGCCCAGGCGTGGAAGTCGCGATCGTGGGGCTCGGGCCCGCCACGATGCCCGTGCGCGACGTCGTCCGGCCGTGCGGCATCCTTCATGTCCATGGATGGAGACTAGGGTACGCCTGGCCGAACCGGAAGCCGACTGAGACACCGCGTGTCCAAGGGTGCGCTCCGTGTTGATCTGCAAGCGAAGCAAGGCTGCGCTCTGCCCAGACCCGCCAGGGGCGAGCCGCCCCTGGACCGGCCTTGCTTAAGGATTGGATTCCAAAGGCCCCGCCTTTGGCGGGGTCCAGGGGCAGAGCCCCTGGCCTTGCTTTCTTCGCCTACAGCATCCGCTTGCCCGCGATCCTGAGCCACGGGTGCCTCTGCTCCATGTCGTCGACCAGCGCGCGCTTGTTCGCCCGCTGCTCCGTCTGGGTGTGGATCATCGACCCCCGGTGCACCCGGTACTCCGCCAGCACCTCCGGCACCCACTCCCCCCACAGCCCGCGCTCCACGAGCCGGCACCAGAAGTCGTAGTCCTCCCACCCGAAGCGCACGTGGTCGTAGCCGCCGCCCGCTGCCCAGGCCCACTTCGCCACGAGCGCCATGGCGTCGACGTAGTTGCCGCTCATCAGCCGACCGGGAGAGAACGGCAGCACGCCGAACACCATGTCGCTGTCGCCGAACGAGCGGATCTGCGGGTAGGCGAACGCCGCGCCCTCCGCCATCGCCGCGAGCAGCCGCGCGCAGCACCCGGGCGCCAGCCGGTTGTCCGCGTCCAGCGGCAGCACGAACGGCGTCTCGGCGGCCGCGAACGCGCTGTTGCGCGCGAAGCCGAGCCCCGCGTTGGCCAGATGGCGGCGCACCTCGACGCGGTTGAACCGCCCGACGTGGCCCCGCACCCAGTCCAGCACCATGGCCACCGACTCGTCGGTGGAGCCGTCGTCGACCACCACCAGGTCGAGCGGCTGCAGGTCCTGCGCCGCGACGCTCTCCAGCGCCTCGACCACGAAGTCCGCGTAGTTGTAGACCGGGATCACCACGGTGACGGCCGCGTCGCGCAGCCCGTCGTGGACGAACAGCACCTCGGACTCCACGAGCCGCGGCAGGGCAGGGCGCGACGGCGCGCCGCCGCCCGCCCGCGTCCCGATCGCGCCCGAGCGCCGCAGCCCCAGCTCGAACCCGCGCGCCGCCTCGCG
>CAXSFE010000027.1:0-33148 GCA_964236585.1 uncultured Acetobacteraceae bacterium | reverse complement strand
GCGATCGTGGGAATCCCAGACCCGTCAGAGTCAGACGTTTCGGCGGCTGGTATTATACGAACGGCACGATTGGCTGACACAGGGGACTGCCCAACGCAGGCAAGGTCAGGTGCTCCGCTCCCCTGCTTGAAAGCGGCATCCTTGGAACGGAACCTTCAGGAAGGCCGGTCCAGGGGCGGCTCGCCCCTGGCGGGTCTGGGCAGAGCCCAGCCTTGCTTCGCCTGCCGGTCAACGAACCAAGCTGCCGGTGTCAGGCCAGATCCGGCACCACGTCCTCCAGGCTCGCCGCGACCTCGCGCTCCGGCAGGAACCCGCCCGACTGCCGCGCCCACAGCGACGCGTAGGCGCCGCGCCGCGCCAGGAGCTCGGCGTGCGTGCCCGTCTCGACGATGCGCCCCGCGTCGATCACCGCGAGCCGGTCCATGCGCGCGATCGTGGACAGGCGGTGCGCGATCGCGATCACCGTGCGCCCGCGCATCAGCCGGTCGAGCTGCTCCTGGATCGCCGCCTCCACCTCGGAGTCGAGCGCCGAGGTCGCCTCGTCCAGCACCAGGATCGGCGCGTCCTTGAGCACGACGCGCGCGATGGCGATGCGCTGCCGCTGCCCGCCGGACAGCTTGACGCCGCGCTCGCCGACATGCGCGTCGAAGCCGCGCCGCCCCTGCCAGTCCTCCAGCTGCTCGATGAACTCCAGCGCGTGGGCGCGCCGCGCCGCGTCCACGACCTCCGCCTCGGTGGCGTCGGGCCGCCCGTAGCGCAGGTTGTCGCGGATCGAGCGGTGCAGCAGCGAGGTGTCCTGCGTCACCATGCCGATCTGCGCGCGCAGGCTCTCCTGGGTCACGCCCGCGATGTCCTGGCCGTCGATGAGGATGCGGCCGCTCAGCGGCTCGTGGAAGCGGAGCAGCAGGTTCACCAGCGTCGACTTGCCAGCACCCGAGCGCCCGATCAGCCCGACCCGCTCGCCGCCGGCGATCGCCAAGTCGAGGCCGCGCAGCACGCCGCCGCGCTCGCCCTCGCGGCGGACGCGGCCGTAGTCGAAGCCCACGGCCTCGAACCGGATCGCGCCGCGCCCCGTGCCGTGCCCGCCGCCCGGCCCGCGCTCCGCCGCACGGGGGAGGCGCAGCGGCGTGGCGTCGGGCACGTCGGCCATCTGCCGCGGCACCGCGATCGAGCGCATGCCGTCCTGCACCACGCCGACGTTCTCGAAGATCCCGGTGATGTTCTGCGCGACCCAGCCGGCCATGTTGGAGATCTGCCACGCCAACGGCAGCGCGGTGGCCACCGTCGCCAGCGGCACCCGCCCGGCCCGCCACGCCAGCACCGCCACCGTGGCCACGCCCACCATCATCGCCGCGTTCATCACCGCGAGCGACAGGCTCCACAGCGTGATCAGCCGCAGCTGCGCCTGGAAGGTCTCCGTGTGCTCGTCGACGGACTCGCGCACGAAGGCGTCCTCGTCGCGCGCGGTCGCGAACAGCTTGACGGTGAGGATGTTGGTGTAGCTGTCCACCACCCGCCCGGTCAGGTTCGAGCGCACCTCCGACATGCGGCGCGAGCGCTCGCGCATCCTCGGCACGAAGGCGCGCAGCAGCCCGCCGTACGCCGCGAACCACAGCACGATCGGCACCGCGAGCCGCCAGTCCGCGCGCGCCAGCAGCACGATCGCGCTGCCGCCGTACACCAGCAGGTACCAGACGGCGTTGGTCGCCTGCACCACGCTCTCGCGCAGGCTCGGGCCCGTCTGCATCACCCGGTTGGCGATCCGGCCGGCGAAGTCGTTCTGGAAGAACGTCCAGCTCTGCCTAACCACGTGCCAGTGGCTCTGCCAGCGCACCAGGTTGGTCATGCCCGGCGCGATCGCCTGGTTGGTCACCAGGAACTGCACCAGCAGCGCCGCCGGCCGCGCCAGCAGCAGCACCGCCGCCATGCCCAGCAGCTGGGCGCCCGCGTCGTGCAGCAGCGCCTGCGGAGTGTGGGTCGCGACCAGGGAGGCCACGCGGCCGATGAACACCGGGATGGTGGTGTCGAGCAGCGCCACGACGAGCCCGGCGGCGAACAGGGCCGCGACCAGTCCGGGCGCCTGGCGCACGAAGTGCCAGTAGAAGCGCGGCAGGGCACGCGGGCTGTCGGCCTCCGGCGGCGCCAGCTCGGGTGGCAGGGCGGTCGGAGACAGCAGGCGTTCGAAGAAATGCAGCATGGCCCAAGCGGTGGGGACGGACGGGGCAGCCGTCAACCGCAGGTGGCAGTCACGAAGGAAGGCCAGGGGCTCTGCCCCTGGACCCCGCCAAAGGCGGAGCCTTTGGAAACCCCTCATGGGCTGGGGTTCTCACTGCCACGGTCCGTGCCGCCGGCCTGAAGTTGCGCCGGCCCAGGGGCGCTGCCCCTGGCGGGTCCAGGGCAGAGCCCTGGCCTTGTCCTGCCGGCGCGCGTTCCGTCAGCGCGTTGGCGACTGCGTCCCCGTTACGCAGCGGAAGGTCACGTCGAAGGCGGTCGGGTAGTAGGGCGTGAAGGGATCGCCGTCCGGGCGCAGCACCAGCGGGGCGAGCGCCCCGCCCTGCCGGCGGCAGAACCCGTCCGCCTCCGCCAGCGCCGCGCGACGCGCCTCGGCGCCGCCGCCCAGCGCGGGCGCGCGCATCTCCGAGACGGCGTAGGTGCCCGGCGCCACGGGCACGATCCCGGTCGTGCTGCCGCATCCCGACAGGATAAGCACGGCCGCCGACAGCAGCAGGAGGGGCTTTGTCATCCCGCCAGCATAGCGCGCGGCACGGGCCGGCCCGCCAGCCCCCGCGGCCAGGCGCGTCCGGCCGACGCCACATTCCGAGATCGTTGCGCCATCACCCGGCCACGATGCCGTCCGCACAACACGATCAGACAACCCAGGAGCCACCATGACCAGACCAACCAGGAAGCGGATCGTCGCCGTTCTCGCGCTGCTGCTCTCGGCCGGCACGCTGTCGGCGTGCGGGTGCGGACCGCTCGGACTGCACCCATGCTACGGCTACGGCGGCGGATACGGCGGCTATCGCGGCGGCTACCGCTGATCCCGCGCGGCGCCCGCCCTGGCCACGGCCGGGGCAGGCGGCGCCGGGCGCCCGGGCACCGGCTAGGCTGCGCACCACCGCGCGGCTTGCCCTTGCCGGGCCAGGATGGCACGCGGAGGGTTCAGGCCCGCGGCCCGTGCCGCCTGGGTCTCCCGGAGGCGACGCCGTGACCGAGCCCTGCGACCTGAGCGCCACCGAGCTGGCCCGCCTGATCGCCGCCCGCGCGCTTTCGCCGGTCGAGCTGCTCGACTCCTGCCTCGCGCGCATCGGCCGCATCAACCCGGCGGTCAACGCCGTCGTCACGCTCGACGAGCCGGGCGCGCGCACTGCCGCCCGCGCCGCAGAGGCCGCGGTGATGCGCGCAGACCGGCTCGGCCCGCTGCACGGGCTGCCGCTCGGCATCAAGGACACCGACGACACCGCGGGGCTGCGCACCACCTACGGCAGCCCGATCTTCGCCGGGCATGTGCCGGCCCGCGACCTCGGCGTGGTGGCGCGGCTGCGCGCGGCAGGGGGGATCGTGCTCGCCAAGACCAACACGCCGGAGTTCGCCGCCGGCGCCAACACCCGCAACGCCGTGTTCGGCACCACCGCCAACCCATTCGACACGCAGCGCTCGGCCGCCGGTTCCTCGGGGGGCTCGGCGGTGGCGCTGGCGTGCGGGATGCTGCCGCTGTGCACCGGCTCGGATACCGGCGGCAGCCTGCGCAACCCCGCCGCCCACAACGGGGTCGTCGGCCTGCGGCCCTCGCCCGGCCTGGTGCCCAACGAGACCCGCGGCGCCGGCTGGTCGTGCCTGCCGGTCAACGGCCCGATGGCGCGCGACGTGGCCGATACGGCACTGCTGCTTTCTGCGATGGCGTCCGACGACGGCCGCGACCCGCTCGCCTACACCCTGCCCGGCGAGGCGGTGCGCGCCACGCCGGGCCGGTTCTTCCCGCCCGTGCCCGTGCGCCTCGACACCCTGCGCGTCGCGGTCACCGAGGACTTCGGCTTCGCCCCCACCGAGCGCCACATCCGCCGCGTGTTCGCGGCCCGCGTCGCCGCGCTGTCGCCGCTGTTCGCGCGCTGCGAGGCCGCGACCCCGGACTGTGCCGGCGCCGACGACGCCTTCGCCGTGCTGCGCGCCGGGCTGTTCCTCGGCAGCCACCTGCGCCAGTTCCGCGAGCAGCCGGAGCGGCTGGGCGCCAACGTCCGCGCCAACGTGGAGGAGGGCCTGCGCTACACCCTGGAGGACCACAGCCGCGCGGCCGCGGCGCAGACCCGCATCTACCGCGCGTTCGGCGAGTTCTTCGAGCGCCACGACGTGCTGCTCAGCCCCGCGATCACGCTCAGCCCGCGGCCGTGGCGCGAGCCGCACCCCGCGCAGATCGACGGCGTGGCCACCCGGTCGTACTTCCACTGGCTCGCCCTGGCCTACGGCGTGACGCTCGCCGGCCATCCCGCGCTCAGCCTGCCGCTCGGCGCCGACGAGGCCGGGCTGCCGTTCGGCCTGCAGATCGTCGGGCCGCGCGGCGGCGACGCCCTCGTGCTCGGCATCGCCGCCGCGATCGAGGCCGCCTGCGCGGGCGACTCGGCTTTTCGCCGGCCCGTGCCGGACTTCGCCCGCCTAGCCGAGGCGCCGCCGCTCGCGGAGGCGCAGGGGTTCTGGGACCTGGGGTGAAGCAAGCAAGGCTGGGCTCCGCCCAGACCCGCCAGGGGCGAGCCGCCCCTGGACCGGCCTTGCCTAAGAGAAGGCGATCCAAGGGCCCAGCCCTTGGCGGAGTTTGAGGCAGAGCCTCAACCTTGCTTGACCCCGCCCGAACCCTGCCGCCCCCCATGCGTCATGACGGTGCCCGCGGCGCATCCTGCGGGCGGGAGAGCGCGTGATGTCTGACAGCGAGACCCCGGTGTGGCTGATCACCGGCTGCTCCACAGGCTTCGGCCGCGAGCTGGCCCGGCTGGTGCTGGAGCGCGGCTGGCGTGCCGCAGTGACGGCGCGCGACGCTGGCAAGGTCGCCGACCTGGTGGAGGGCCGCGAGGACCGTGCCCTGGCGCTGGCGCTCGACGTGGACGACCGGGCGCAGGTGGCGGCCGCGGTGCGCGCGGCGGAGGAAAGGTTCGGGCGCGTCGACGTGCTGGTGAACAACGCCGGCTACGGGTACCTCGCCGCGATCGAGGAGGGCGAGGACGACGAGATCCGGGCCATGTTCGAGACCAACGTATTCGGCCTGATCGCGGCGACCCAGGCGGTGCTGCCGGGGATGCGCGCGCGCCGGAGCGGGCACATTGTCAACGTCTCCTCGATCGGTGGCCTCGTCAGCTTCGCCGCGACCGGGTTCTACCACGCCACGAAATACGCGGTGGAGGGCCTCTCGGAGACCCTCGCGCTGGAGGTGGCGCCGCTCGGCATCAGGGTGACGATCGTCGAGCCGGGGCCGTTCCGCACCGACTGGGCGGGCCGCTCCATCAGGCAGTCCGCCACCCGCATCGAGGACTACGAGGGCACAGCTGGGGAGCGGCGCCGCCAGACCGAGGCGCGCAGCGGCAGCCAGCCCGGCGACCCGGTGCGCGGCGCAGAGGCGATCATCGCCGCCGTGGAGGCCGCCGAGCCGCCGCTGCACCTCGTGCTCGGCAAGCCGGCGCTGGGCCTGGCGCGCGCCAAGCTGGAGGCGCTGCGCCGCGACTTCGACGGCTGGGAAGCGACCACGCTCGGGGCGGACTACCCGGAGCATCGCGGCGCCTGATTCCGGGCGGCCGGCAGGACCCCTGGAGGCCCATGCGACACATCCACCTCGACCCGCTCGGCGGGGCGGCCGGAGACATGTTCGTCGCCGCCCTCCTCGATGCGTTTCCTTCCCATGAGGCGGGTGCCGCCAGGGCTGCCACTCTGCTGTCCGGCGTGGCGTGCCGGCTGGCCGCGCACGGCGACGGCACGCTGACCGGACGCCGTTTCCTCGTCGACACCCCGCATGACGGCGGCGCGCACCGGCACGGGCCGGGGCACCACCATGGGCACGATGGGCACGCGGCCGAAGCCCACGCGACGCATCATGATCCAGCGTATGGGCACGAAAAAAATGACGCCGTACCCGCCCCAGACGCCCCGGAACGGAACGGTGACGAAAGAATGTTTCACGTGAAACATTCCCCTGTCCCCGCTGCAGCCACCGGCGACGACGCGCATTCGGCCAGCACCGGCTCGTGGCGTGCGCTGCGGGCGCGGATCGAGGCAGCCGACCTGCCTGCCGAGGTTCTTGGCCACGCGCTCGGCATCTTCGGCTGCCTGGCCGACGCGGAGGGGCGCGTGCATGGCGTGCCGCCGGACGAGGTGACGTTCCACGAGGTCGGCGCCGCGGACTCGGTGGCCGACATCGTGGCGGCCGCGTGGGTGATCGCGGCGGCGGGGCCGGCCACCTGGAGCGTGGGGGCGCTGCCGCTAGGCTCGGGCACGGTGCGCACGGCGCACGGGCCGATGCCGGTGCCGGCACCCGCGACCGCGTTGCTGCTGGAGGGCTTCGCGGTGCGCGACGACGGGGTGGGCGGCGAGCGCGTCACGCCGACCGGGGCCGCGATCCTGCGCCACCTCGGCTGTGCGGGTGCCGTTCGGCCGGCTGTCGCGACGCTGCGCGGCTCCGGCATCGGCTTCGGCAGCCGCGTCCTGCCGGGGATGAGCAACTGCCTGCGCGCCCTGGTGCTCGACACGGCGGATGCGCCAGCCTCCGGGCACACGGCCCCGGCGGATGGCGAGCCCGGCCCGGCCGCGGCGCAGGAGGCCGCCTCCGGTCACCGCGCGCTGGCCGTGATCGGCTTCGAGGTGGACGACCAGTCCGGCGAGGCACTGGCCGCCGGGCTGGACCGCGTGCGCGGCACCGACGGGGTGCACGACGTCGTGCAGATGGCCGCGTTCGGCAAGAAGAACCGCATGGCGGTCCACGTGCAGGTGCTGGTGCGGCCGGACCGGCTGGAGGCGGCGGTCGAGGCGTGCTTCCGCGAGACCACCACGATTGGGCTGCGCACCCACCTGGTGCAGGGCCGCGCCCTGCCGCGCCGCTTCGCCGAGGTGGTGATCGAGGGCCAGCCGGTCGCGGTGAAGCTGGTGGAGCGGCCGGGCGGCGTGACGGCGAAGGCGGAGTCGGACTCGGTGCGCCACGTTGCCGGGCACGCCGCGCGCACCAGCTTGCGTCGCGAGGCGGAACGGCGGGCGGAGGCGGAATGAGCGACCTGGAGCGCCTGGAGGCTGTCCTGCGCGGGATCGGGCCGGCGGGGATCGCGGTGAGCGGCGGCATCGACAGCCTGACCCTGGCGACCGCCGCGCACCGCACGCTGGGCGCAGGCGTGTCCATGCATCATGCAACCTCACCCGCCGTGCCTCTGGAGGCGACGGAGCGCACGCGCGCCCTGGCCGCGGCGGAGGGCTGGGCGCTCGACGTGTTCGACGCCGGCGAGTTCGATGACCCGCGCTACCGCGCCAACCCGCACGATCGCTGCTTCTTCTGCAAGACCAGCCTGTACGGCGCGGTGTCGCAGCGCACCACGCGCACGGTGCTGTCCGGCACCAACCTCGACGACCTCGGCGACATCCGCCCCGGCCTGGCCGCGGCGCGCGAGCACGCGGTGCGCCACCCTCTCGTGGAGGCCGGGATCGACAAGGCGGGGGTGCGTGCGCTCGCGACGGCACTGGGACTGGGCGCGCTGTCGGAGCTGCCGTCCGCGCCCTGCCTGTCGAGCCGCATCGAGACCGGGCTGCGCATCGAGCCGGCGGAGCTGGCGATGGTGCACGCGGCCGAGACCCTGGCGAGGGCGGCCTTGCTGCCGGCCACGGTGCGCTGCCGGGTGCGAGCGGCCGGCGTGGTGGTGGAGCTGGACCAGGCGACGCTCGACCGCATCGAGCCCGCGGCCGCCGAGGCGCTGCGCACGCAGATCGCGGCGCTGGCGCAGGGCGCCGGCCTGGCGCGGCCGGTGTCGTTCGCGCCGTACCGCATCGGCAGCGCGTTCCTGCGTCCGGTGGCGGCGTCGTGACGGGCGCAAAGGAAGGCCAGGGGCTCTGCCCCTGGACCCCGCCAAAGGCAAGCCTTTGGAATCCAGTACTTAAGTCAAGGGATCAAAGGGTCCTCGGACCCTTTGCGGGTCTGGGCAGAGCCCAGCCTTGCCTGCCTTCCGGAGCGCCACGATGAGCGAGTTCGTGCTCGACCCGGCGCGCACCGCCCGGCTCGGCCTCGGCGAGGCGGTGTTCTGCGCCGGCAAGTCCCCCGCCCAAATCGCCGCCATCCTGGATGCCGCCGAGGCCCCGATGCTGCTGACCCGCCTCGACCCCGCGCGCCACGACGCGCTGCCGGCCGGCGCGCGTGCGGCGCTGGACTACGACCCGGTGTCGGGCACCGCCTGGTCCGGGCCGCCTGCGGCGCTGCGCGGTCCTGCCGAGATCGCCGTGGTCACGGCAGGCACCTCGGACGTCGCGGTGGCGCGGGAGGCGCAGCGGACGCTGCGCTTCTCCGGCCATGATGCCACGCTGGTCGCCGACGTGGGGGTGGCCGGGTTGTGGCGGCTAATGCGCAGGCTCGATGAGCTGCGGGCGATGCGGGTGCTGATCGTGGCCGCCGGCATGGATGCGGCGCTGCCCAGCGTGATCGGCGGGCTGTTCGGCGGCGTGATCGTCGCAGTGCCCACCTCGGTTGGCTACGGCGTGGCGGCCGGTGGTCACGCCGCGTTGAACGCGATCCTGGCGAGTTGCGCCCCGGGGATCGTCACGGTCAACATCGACAACGGCTACGGTGCCGCCTGCGCCGCAATGCGCGTGCTCGGCGCCGCATAGGGAGTGTTCGCATGGAACGACGCGACTTCATCAGGACCACGGCGCTGGCCGCCGCGGCCGCCGCGATCGGCACCGACGCGGCCAGGGCTGGCACGACACCGGCTGCCGGGACGCCGGCCGAGGCCGCCGGGCAGCAGGCCCTGGAAGGACGCGAGCAGGCCGCAGCCGCGCAGGGTGGCGGCGGCGACCCGATCATCCGTGCGTTGATGGACCAGGCTCAGGGCGGCGTGCTGCCGGCAGCCCCGGGCTTGGTCACGGCGTCGATCGCGCAGCATCCGGACATGAAGTACCGCACCCTCGGCCACACCGGCGAGCGCATGTCGCTGGTCGGGCTCGGCGGCTACCACTTGGCAAAGCCGGGCGGCGCCACCAGCGAGGAGGCCGTGCGCCTGGTGCACGCCGGCATCGAGGCGGGCATCAACTTCTGCGACAACTGCTGGGACTACAACGGCGGCGAGAGCGAGCTCCGCCTGGGCCGCGCGCTGTCGCAGGGCGGCTACCGCGACCGCACCTTCCTGATGACCAAGATCGACGGGCGCACCGCCAAGGCGGCCACGGCGCAGATCGAGGAGTCGCTGCGCCGCCTGCGGACCGACCATCTCGACCTGCTGCAGTTCCACGAGATCATCCGCATGGGCGACCCAGAGCGGGTGTTCGCACCAGGCGGCGCGCTGGAGGCTGCCCTTCGCGCCCGCGAGCAGGGCAAGCTGCGCTACATCGGCTTCACCGGCCACAAGAGCCCAGCGATCCACCGCCACATGTTCGAGATCGCAGACAGCCACGACTTCCGGTTCGACACCGTGCAGATGCCGCTCAACGTCATGGACGCACACTACGACAGCTTCGAGCAGGGCGTGCTGCCGGTGGCGCTGGCGCACGGCACTGCGGTGCTCGGCATGAAGACCTTCGGCGACCCGTTCATCCTGGACAGCGGCGTCGCCACGCCCGCCGAGATGCTGCACTACCCGATGAGCCTGCCGGTGAGCATCCAGGTCTGCGGCATCGACAAGCCGATGGTGCTGCAGCAGGCGCTGGACGCGGTGCGCAGCTTCGTGCCGCCCACCGACGCGGAGCGCGTGGCCCTGCTGTCGCGCACCGCGGTCGCGGCGAAGGACGGCGGCACCGAGCGCTACAAGGTGTCCGACCACTTCGATGGCACCATGCACAACCCGCAGTGGCTTGGCTGACGCCGCGCCGGCAGGACGGCAGACGGCAAGCCAGGCGAGAGACCTGCCTCCGACCGGTCTTCAGGCAACCTCCACCAGACGCGCAGTGTTCGCCATCGCTTTCGGATGCGGGTCCGGGGGCGCTGCCCCCGGCGGGTCCAGGGCAGGGCCCTGGCCTTCGCTATCCCTGGTGCCGCGTTGGCTCGCCCGCCAGCGGCTCCGGCCCGAGGCTCGGCGCATCGTGCCCCAGGTCAGGACGCGGCGGCCGCTCGCCTCCTGACGGATCGAGCGGGGAGAACGGCAGGACCTGGTCGCCGCTCGGCAGGTTCACCGTGCTCCAGCCGCCACCGAGCGCCGCGACCAGGCTGACCGCCGCCTGCCGCCGGCGGGTCTCGATGCCGATCTCGGTGATCTCCGCGCCGAGCGCCGTGACCTGCGACACGACCGCATTGAGGTAGTTGTCGAGCCCGCCCTTGTAGAGGATCAGCGACATGTCCTGCGCCCGCAGCGCCTGGCGCACCGCCTCGGCGCCCTGCGACGACTCCACGGCCAGCCGGCTGGTCAGCGTCAGCCCGTCCTCCACCTCGCCGAAGGCGGCGAGCACGGTCGCGCGGTACTGGTCGCGGGTCTGCGCGTACTGCGACCAGGTCCGCTGCAGCTCGGCCCGGCGCAGCCCGCCCTCGAACAGCGGCAGCACCGCCTGCGCGCCGATGGTCCACAGGGCGTTGGGCAGGCTCGCCAGGCTGAACCCGGTGTCCTCGAACCCGGCCATCGCGCTGATCGTCACCTGCGGGTAGAAGGCGGCGC
Organism: uncultured Acetobacteraceae bacterium; assembly: GCA_964236585.1. GTDB lineage: Bacteria > Pseudomonadota > Alphaproteobacteria > Acetobacterales > Acetobacteraceae > CAXSEF01. The sequence goes on along the minus strand of CAXSFE010000027.1, from coordinate 22,340 downwards.
GGCTGACCCCAATCGCCGCGTTGGCGGCCGCCATGGAGCGTTCCGCCGTCGCGATGTCGGGCCGGCGCTGCAGCAGCGCGGACGGCACGCCGGCCGGGACCACCGGCACCGCGACCCGCGCCTGGGGCTCCGGCGCCAGCGTGAAGCCCGAGGCCGGCACGCCCACCAGGACGGCGATGGCATGCTGGAGCACCGCGCGGTTCGCCGCCACGTCGGTCTCCGTCACCCTGGCGGCGGCCAGCTGGTTGCGCGCGCGCGCGACGTCGAGCCCGGAGGCGATCTTGCCAGCCTCGCGCAGCGTCGTGATGTCCACCGCCGTCTGGTAGTAGCCGATGGTCCTGTGCAGCACGTCGCCTTCGGTGTCGAGGCCGCGCAGCGCCATGTAGTCGGTGGCCAGCTCCGCCTGGATCGACAGCCGGGCGCCGGCCAGCGTGGCGGCGCTGCCCTGCGCAAGGCGCTTCTGGATGCGGGTGCGGTTGCTGATCGCCTCCCACACGTCCGGGACCCACGACGCCGTCCCGGTGATCTGGTTCGAGGACTCCACGCTCGGCCCGGACGTCGGGCTGCCGCGGAACAGGCGGTGCGCGGACTGGCGGTTGTCGCTGCTGTTGCCGCCGACGCCGACCTGCGGGAACAGCCCAGCGCGCGCCTCTGCGGCCAGGTCGCGGGCCTGGGTGTACTGCTCGGCGGCGGCCTGCAGGTCGGGGTTGAGCGTCGAGGCCTGCACCTCCAGGCGGTCGAGCACCGGATCGGCGAACACCTGCCACCATGGGCCGCGCGCCACGGCGTCGTCGGGTCGGGCCACGGTGAACGGGCCGCTGCCCTGATAGCTGGCGGGCAGAAGCATCTGCGGCGGGTCGTAGCGCGGCGCCAAGTCGCAGCCGGTCAGGGCGGAGGCCAGAAGGCAGAGGGCAAGGCCAGGGACTCTGCTCCCTTGCTTCATCATGGGGGATCACGCCGAAGCCGGAGCCTTTGGAAGCAGATGCTCAAGACAAGGGGGTGCCGAGGGGCAGGCCCTTCGGCCGGTCCGGATGGAGCCCGGCGGCCTTGCCTGCCCCGCGACCGGCCGGGGCGATCAACGGACGTCGGCTTCCTCGCTGGCGGCGGGCGTCTTCGCCGGGTCCGGCTCGGCCGCGTAGCCCTTCGCCGGCGCTGCCACCTGCACCGTCTCGCCCTCGAGCAAGCCCGCGGACGGGTCGTTGACCAGCCGGTCCTCCGGCTTGAGGCCGCCCGTCACCTGGACGTTGCGCCCGAGATTGAGGCCGAGCGTCACGTCCTGCAGGTGCACGCGGTTCTGCGCGTCCACGACGGCGACCTGCATGCCCTGCGCGCGGAACAGCAACGCCTGCTCCGGCACGATCAGCACGGCCGTGTCGGACGGCACGGTGAAGTGCACGCTGGCGAAGGTGCCCGGCCAGATCGCGTGGTCGGCATTGTCCACGGTCAGCTCGGTCATGACGCTGCGCGACTGCGGGCTGAATGCGCCGGCGGTGGTCTCGTAGCGCGCCTGGAAGGTGCGGTTGGGGAACTGCGGCAGCCGCAGCGTCGCGGTCAGGCCGGGATGGAGCACGTCGGCGTAGTCCTCGGGGACGGAGACGAACACGCGCAGGCGGTGGATGTCGGCGACCGTGAACAGCTCCGACGCGGCGGACGGCGCGCCCGCGTCGCCGCCAGCCGCGTTGACGAAGCTGCCGATGTCGGTGCGGCGCGAGGTGACCACGCCGTCGAACGGGGCCACGACGCGCTTGAACGCCTCCAGCGCCTGGTAGCGCCCGACCTCGTGGCGTGCGGCCTGGACCTGGGCCTGCTGTGCGACGGCGCCGGCGATCTGCACGTCGACGTCCTGCTGCGCCACCGCCTGCGTGCCCGACAGCGCCTTCCAGCGCTTCGCGGTCACGTCGGCGAGCTTCGCCCGGGCATCGGCGACGGCAAGGTTGGCCTGCGCGGTGCCGAGCTGCTCGTCGAGCGCCGGCGCGTCGACGGTGGCCAGCAGCTCGCCCTTCCTCACCGCGGCGCCCATGTCCTTGTCCCAGCTCCTCACGTAGCCGGCGACCTGGGCGTAGATCGGCGCCTCGTACCAGGCGTTGATGTTGCCGGGCAGGTCGAGGCTGCGCGTCGCCGGGCCCTTCTGCGGCGAGACCAGCTCGACCCGCGGCACGGACTCGTCGTCCGCGGTGGCCTTGAGCGCGGCCAGCGCGGTGCTGCGGCTCCACAGGCCCCAGCCCACCAGGCCGCCGGCCGCCACCACCAGGACAAGCACGGCCAGCGTGGTGCGTCTCATCGGGAAGGACCCTGTGGCGGGAAGGCAAGGCAAGGCCGGGGGGCGAGGCTGCCCCCCGGACCCCGGCGCAACTGGAGTCCGGGGCGGAGCCTGTGCCTTCGTTGTGCCGGTCCAGGGGGGCTCCCCCTGGCGGGTCCAGGGCAGAGCCCTGGCCTTGCTTGCCGGCCGCTCATCGGGCGTGGGTCATCGCGTATAGCGCGTCATGCGCCGGCTCTGTGCGGGCAGGCGCAGGCTTGTGGCGCCCGCCGTGCACGAGGGCGAACACGCAGGGCACGAACATCAGCGTGGCGAAGGTCGCGACCAGCAGCCCGCCGACCACGGCGCGGCCGAGCGGGGCGTTCTGCGTGTTCGACATCGACATCGGCAGCATCCCGATCATCATCGCGAGCGCGGTCATCAGCACCGGGCGCAGGCGGCCGAAGCCGGCCTCCACGGCCGCCCGGATCGCGTCGCCATGCTCGGCCAGCCGCTCGCGGGCGAAGGAGACCACCAGGATCGAGTTCGCCGTGGCCGTGCCCATGCACATGATCGCCCCGGTGAGCGCCGGCACCGACAGCGTCGTGTGGGTCAGGAACAGGCTCCACACGATGCCGGCGAGCGCGCCCGGCAGGGCGGTGATGATGATGAACGGGTCGAGCCACGACTGGAAGTTCACCACGATCACCAGGTAGACGAGCGCCACCGCCAGGGCCAGGCCGCCGAGGAGCTGCCGGTAGGCGCCGCCCATGGTCTCGGCCTGCCCGTGCAGCGCGACGGAGGCGCCGCGCGGCAGCTCCGGGCGCATCCGGTCGATCTCCGCCACCACCGCGTCGTTGACCGCGCCGAGGTCGCGCCCGGTGTTGCCGGCGTAGATGTCGAACACCGGCAGGACGGCGTAGTGCGAGACCGACAGCGGCGACCCGGTCTGGGTGATGCGGCTCAGCCCGCCGAGCAGCTGCGGCGCGGCGCCGGACGGGTTGCCGTCGCCGTGGTCGATCGGCACCGTCTCCAGGTCGCCCAGGGTGGTGAGCTGGGACTGCGGGGTCTGCAGGTTCACCAGCCGCGACACCCCGGTCTTGGTGTCGAGCCAGTAGGTGGGCGAGACCTGCCCGGAGCCGGACAGAGTGGAGAGCGCGTTGCCGGCGATGTCGTTCTCGGTCAGGCCGGTGCCGAGGGCGAAGGTGCGCGCGGAGGCGATGCGCAGGGTCGGCTGGTCCATCGCCTGCTCGACGATCGGGTCGGCGATGCCGGGGATGCGGCGCATGCGCGCGGCAAGCTTCTGCGCGAACGCCATGTTGGCCGTCTGGTCGCGGCCGGACACCTGCACGTCGATCGGCGCGGGCAGCCCGAAGTTGAGGATCTTCGCGGTGATGTCGCCGGGCAGGAAAGTGAAGTCAGTACCCGGGAACAGCGACGGCAGGCCGTGGCGCAGCATGGCCTGGAAGCGCTCCACGGGGGCGGCGGCCTGCTTCAGGCTGATGGTGACGTCGCAGTCCTGCGGGCCGATCGTGCCCGAGGAGTTGTAGGCCTGGTTGATCGAGCTGATCGGCAGGCCGCAATTGTCGATCACGTTGCGCACCTGGCCGGGCAGCAGCCGCTCGATCGCCTGGTTGACCAGCACCGCGATCTTGCCGGCCTCCTCGATGCGGGTGCCGATCGGGGCGCGCATGTGCATGTCGATCTCGCCGGAGTCGATGCCGGGGAAGAAGTTGCGCCCCAGCGGCAGGATCAGCAGCAGCGAGGCGAGGGTTGCCGCGGTGAAGCCGAGGATGAAGCGGCCGCGGTGCTCGACCGCGCCGGACAGCAGGTTCCGGTAGCCATCGCGGAAGCGGGAGAAGCGGCTCTCGAAGCCGCGCTGGAACCGCGTGAACGGGCCGCCGCGGCGAGGCGTCCCGCGTTCGGCGGCCTCGGCCTCGGCGTGGTGGGCGGCGAGCTGGGCGGGCAGCAGGAAGGCGGCCATCGTCGGCACCAGGGTGCGGCTGAGGATGAACGAGGCGATCATGGCGAAGATGATCGCCTCCGCCAGCGGCAGGAACAGGTAGCCCGCGATGCCGGAAAGCTGGAACAGCGGCAGCCAGACGATGCAGATGCACAGGGTCGCGACGAAGGTCGGCACGACGATCTGGTTCGCCGCCTCGATGATGCCGGCCTCCAGCTCGGCGCCGCCCTCGAGGTGGACGTCGATGTTCTCGATCATCACGGTGGCGTCGTCGACCAGGATGCCGACCGCGAGCGCCAGGCCGCCCAGCGTCATCACGTTGATGGTCTGGCCGAGCCAGGACAGGGCGAGGATCGAGCACAGGATCGACAGCGGGATCGAGGTCGCCACGATCAGCGTCGAGCGCCAGGAGCCGAGGAACAGCAGCACGGTCAGGCCTGTGAGCACGGCGGCGGTCAGCATCTCCTCGACCACGTTCTCGACCGAGGACCGCACGAAGGCGGAGGCGTCGTTGAGCGGGGTGATGGTGACACCCGGCGGCAGCGTCTTCACGACGGAGGGGATCTTGGCTTTGATGCCCTCGACCACGGCCAGGGTGGAGGCGTTGCCGGTCTTGATCACCTGCAGCAGCACCGACTGCAGGCCGCGGACGAGGACGATGTTGGTGAGAGGCTGGGTGCCCAGGTAGACGTGCGCGACCTGGCCGAGGGTCACGGTGGCGCCGTCGACCTGCTTGATGGGGAGTGCGTTGAAGCTCTCGAGCTGCAGCGGCGAGGCGTTGGTCTCGACCAGGTAGTCGAGCGCGCCGATCTTCTGGTCGCCGGCCGGCAGCACGATGTTCTGGCTGCCGAGCGCCCTCGCCACATCGGCGGCGGAGAGGTTGTGGGCGAGCATCTTCTGCTGGTCGAGGTCGACCTCGACGTTGCTGGTACTGCCGCCGTAGGGGAAGGGGATCGCCGCACCCTTCACCGAGACGAGGGCCGGCCGGATCAGGTTGGTCGCGATGTCGAACAGCTGCGAGCCGGTCATCCCGGCGCCCGCGATCTGCAGCGACAGCACAGGCACCGAAGACGCGTTGTAGACGAGGACCTGCGGCGGGGTGATGCCGGCCGGCAGCTGCTTGAGCACGGTCTGGGAGGCCGCGGTGATCTGTGCCTGGGCGGCGGCGACGTCGGTGCCGGGCTGGAAGAAGATCTTCACGATGCCGCGGCCGTAGAGCGACGTGCTTTCCATGTGCTCGATGTTGTCCACCGTCGCGGTCAGCGTGCGCTCGTAGTAGTAGACGACCCGGCCCGACATGTCGTCGGGGGTGAGACCGGTGTAGGTCCAGATCACCGAGACGACGGGAATGCCGATGTTGGGGAACACGTCGGTCGGTGTGCGGAACACCGCGAGCCCGCCGAACAGCAGGATCATGATCGACAGCACGACGAAGGTGTAGGGCCGCTTCAGTGCGACGATGACGACGGCGTTCATGCGCGCGGGAGCGCCGGACGGCGTCGTCGAGGTGCGGGGCGGATACTCAGCATCGTCGGGCTGGACCTCGTGTTTCGCTGCAGCAATAGCCGAGATGCACGTGGCGGTGAGTGAAATAGCAGCAACGTCGGGCCCAGGGCCACCCGCCGTCACCAAGCGTTACCGACCGTCACCGGACGTTACCACAGGTTTCGGGCGGGATCGTGCAGGACCGGGCGGATTGCTGCCGCGCTCTGCCGCGCAATGCCGGTGTCGGGCTTGACGCGCCCGGCCACCGGGCCGCCCGGGAGGAACCGACCGATGGATGAGGGCAGGCAGCGCGTGGTCGGGATCGGCGCGGTGATGGCGGATTTCGTGACAGACCGGGCGGCGAAGCAGGTTCCTGGCGGACGCCGGTCCAAGTCCCGACCAGATCAACGGCGGCGATACTTCGGTCCACTCGGCAACAGGCCGACCCGGATCAGGGTGGGCGACCTACCGACTCAGGATTCGGGCGGGAACAAAAACCGTCCCGCCATCCTACCCCGACCAATCACTCCGCCGATCCATGCACCACAGTCGTCACCAATACCAAAGTGGAGATGAACCTGTAATCACTGGGCGTCTCGTTTGAACCGATACGACAATGTGTCCGCGACAATAAAAAGGGACTCGCACTCCGCGATGCAAAGTGCCCTAATTTCGTCAGTGGCAGGCAGCAGGTTCGGCACTATAACTGTCATCATCTTTGCAGCGGATGCGGCACGAACCCCGTTGTGGGAGTCCTCAAGTGCCAGACATTCGAAGGGCTCGATGTTGAGCGCCTCGGCAGCTCTCAGGAATGTCTCGGGGTCCGGCTTGCCTCGCGATACATCGCTGCGCGTCACGATGGCATCAAATCGGTGAAGTATGCCGGCCTCCTTTAAATGCCTGCGAGCGCGCGACCGTTCGGTCGAGGTCGCCACCGCTCGCGGCAAGCCGGCTTCGTCCAGAACGGCAAGAAGCGCTTCCACGCCGGGACGCAACGGCATGCCGCCGCGGCACAGTGCCTCGAAATGGCGATCAAAAGAGGCGTAGTGGTCCGCCAGCACAAGACGCGGTCCGAATGCCGCCGACAACAGATGATCGGCCGTCTCGCGGGGCATCCCGATGAGCGAGGCGTAGAGCATGTGGGTCATCGTGTGCCCGTAGTCCGCCGCCGCGGCCGTGTGGGCGGCCCGGTAGATGACCTCGGTGTCCAGCAGCAGGCCGTCCATGTCGAACACGACGGCCCGGGGCGAGCGGGGCAGGGTCAGCGCTGCGGGGATGATCAGGTCTCCTTGCCTGTCGCTGGGTCAGGATCGCCCGAACGCATCGCGCTGAGCCGCCGCTTCATGGCAGCGATCCGCTTCTGGTGATGGCTCCCGCGACGCATCGCGACTCCGACGGCGAGAATATCGACGAGCACCAGCGCGGCAAGGCGCGAAGTAATTGGCGTATAGATGTCGGTGTTCTCAAGCGTTTCCACGATCAGCAGCAGGTCGCACAACCGGCTCATCTCACCTGCACGACCGGAAATACCGATGACAGTGGCGCCTGACTCGCGCGCGGCACGGATCACGTCGAGTATCGCGGATGTTCGCCCGGTGTTGGAGACCACAACAGCCACATCGCCTGGCTGCATCATGGATGCTGCGATGAACTGCTGGTGGGAGTCGGTGTGGATTAGGCAAGGCACCCCGAACAGTGGAAACTTTTGTTGCGCATCGGCGGCGACGATCCACGATGCGCCGAAGCCGAAAAACTCGATGCGTTTGGCTGCGGTCAGCAGGTCGATCGCTCTGCCGACTGCCTGGTGATCGAGCTGGTTGCGAGCCCAGTCCAGGCTGGTCATGGTGTAGTCGAAGACCTTGTCGGCCAGCGTCTGCGGGGTGTCGGCCGCTTCCAGCACCGACTGTGTGGCGGGCATTCCAAGCGCGACGCTGTGGGCGAGCCTCATCTTGAAGTCCTGGAAGCCATCGAAGCCCAGTGCCGCGCAGAACCGCATGACCGTTGGCTCGCTGACCCGAGCCTGCCGAGCGGTCTCCGCCACGGTGGCACTCAGCGCGGCCTGCGGATCCGACAGGACGTGCTCGGCAACGCGGCGGTCCGACTTCCTGAGGTCCGGCAATCGCACCAGGATCAATTCAAGCACGTTGCGTCCTGACGCCATTGCGCGCGCTGCGCGTCCATCATCCATGCCGTCTCGCAAAGCCCCTCGTTTCCCGATCTGCTGGCCAGGCGAGCAGATCGGTCCCTCTGATCAGCCCTTACAGCTCAGCTGAAATAGGTGTCGGGTGTCGGGGAGCAAAAGTCTAGGATGTTGAGTGCATCCTGCGGCAGCAGTGATCTCGGCCGGATCGATGGTGTTGAACGCGAACATCCCGAAGTGATGAGGGATCAGCACCGGGATTTTGGCGGCGTCGCAAAGCTGGATCGCCTCGCCCAGCGTGAAGTTGCCCGGAATGCGGCTGGCCGCGAGAGCGGCATGACGCCCGTTGACTGGCAGCAACGCCAGCTCGGGCGCCAGGGCGCGAACCGCTTCGGCAAGGCCCTTGTAGGGCACGCAATCCCCGCTGTGATAGAGCCGCACGCCGTGCACGGACATGACGTATCCCAGGAAATGATGCCGGCCGTCCTGGTCCTGCTCGAATCGCTCGTGGGCAGCGGGCAGCGGATGGAGGATCAGGTCGAGGTCCGGCAACGGCTGCAGCCGCGATCCAGCTTCTGCCGGAATGAGCCGACCTATCGGCAGCCCGATGCCTTCCGCGAAGGTCATCTCGGCCGCGGGAACCACGAAGCGGCACTCCGGATGCGCCTCCGCCAGCATGGGGAGCGTGCCTGGGTCCATGTGGTCGCCATGCCGGTGGGTGCAGATGACGAGGTCGACGCGGGGCAGGTCGTCAGCACCGATCGGCGCCGGCATCATGCGCGCATGCGGCAGAAGCGTGCCGTGGTATTTCCGGGCCAGATGGTCCGAGAGATAAGGATCGACGAGCACAACCCGCCCGCAAGCTCGCACCACGAAGCCGGCCTGCCCAAGCCACGCCATCTCGACGTCACAGGTGGCGGTGCGCGCCAGTAGTCCCGCAAGGCCGTCTGCCGGTAGCGGGAGGCGTTCAACCCTCATGTGCGTAGGACAGAGGCGGACACTGTGGCTGCATGGGGGCGCACGCCGCCGCGACCGGGCGTTCGGTCGCGCCACACCGCACAGGGCGCGGCGATCCGGCAGCATCAGCCATCGCAGCGCTCGACAGGAACACTGCTCACGAGGCCCCCGTCCGTGCGCGCGGCGGTCCGCCTGCCAGCGCGGACAGTGCCTCGAACGCCGGCCCCGCGGATGCGATCCCGACTGCAAACACTTCCGAGATCACCTGGGTCCAGCCGTGCAGGAAATAGTTCCAGCCGTCGAAGATGGCCAGACCGGATGTCCCGGCCTGAGTCTCGGCCCGATCAAGGAACAGCAGGTTTCCCCGGTAGTTCAGTTCCCACACGATACCGCCTCCAGGAAAGCGGGCAGCGGCGCCGAGCGGCGAGCCTGGTCGGTCCTTGCCGAGCCCGGTCGCATTCACGACAAGCGACTGCTTCGCCAGCGAGTGCAGGACCTCATCGTTCTGCTCGGTCGCGGCAGCAAGGACGTAATCGACCGCCATGTCGCCGCCAAGGCCCGCATGGAACAGGCGCAGCTTGTCGAGGCGGGCGACGTCCACGTCCGAGACCACGATGCGGCACGGGCGATCGGCACCGCGCTCCGGCCGCATCAGGTTCCAGGTGATCGCGGTGGCGGCCCCCCCGGCACCCATCAGGAACGCGTCGCCTCCGGACCGCTGCCAGTGGCCTTCCGGCACGATGGCGTCGAGCGCAAGCCGCGCCGAGATCGGATCCTTGGCATGGCCGATCAGCATCCCATGGCGCTTGGAGAGGCAGCTCACCTCCTGCAGCGCCGCCGCATGACTGTCCAACTCGTCGACGAGATCGCCCGCCGCATGCAGCAGATCGATCTTGTGTGCCGTCACGAGCGCTCCCATCGAGTGCGGATCGTTGCGGATGAACGAGACGACATCGCGGTAGTCGGCCTCCGGCGCCTGCAGGGGCAGGTCGATGCCGTTGATGGCGCAGGCGCCCAGACCGAGCGCCTCGGCCCAGCGCGGGAAGATCGTCATGATCGACGACTGCGCGGTGGAGACGCCGATGAAGTGGATCGTCGGCAGGACGGCAGGGCGGAGCATGGCCATCAGACGGGCTCCCGGACGGCGCGCGCGGCCCGCACGGCCTGCTCCGCGGCGCGGCGTATGCCGATCCAGTCGCCGGCGCGGATCATGCTGCGGCTCGCGATCCAGGTTCCGCCCACCGCGGCCACGGACGGCTCGCCCAGCCACTCCGCGAGGTTGCCCGGCGAGATGCCGCCCGTCGGGATGAAGCGCAGCCCGTGCAGCCCGAAGGGGGCCGCGATCGAGCGAAGGAACGCGATGCCGCCGGCCGGCATCGCCGGGAAAAACTTGAAGACCCTCACCTTGCGCTCGATCCCGACCTGCAGCTCGGAGGGAGTCATCGCGCCGGGCACGTAGGGCAGGCCCATCTCGGCGGCCTGGTCCAGCAAGTGCGGGCTCAACCCGGGGGCGAGGGCAAAACGGGCGCCGGCCTGTGCGGCACGGCGCAGGTCCTGCTCCCCGATCACCGTACCCGCTCCCACCATCATGTCCGGATGGCGCTGCGCGATGCGTGCGATAACCTCCGCTGCGGCAGGGGTTCGGAATGTCACCTCGACCACGCCGAGCCCGGCCTCGAGCAGCGTCTCGGCCAGGGCATCAGCGTCCGCCACGTCGTCCATCTCGACGACGGGGATCACACCGAAGGCCGTCGCTTCCAGCAGCGTCGCCTCAATCGCGTGTCCCGCGTCGACCATCTCAGGCAACACCTGTAAGGGCGCGCGACAGGAGGCGTGGCCTGTAGCGCGGGTTGGGTGCCTGCTTCCAGCCGCCGGCACCGTCATCGACGATCAGGTCCCGCATTCCGTCGGACTGGGCGATGATGCCGTAGTCCTGGCCGGCGTCCGCGGGATAACAGAACAGCGTCACGAGGGGTTCGGCGCCGACATTGATGCTGCGATGGATCCAGTGCGGCGGCACGTACACCACGCTGTTGGGTCGCATCTCCTCGGCATGGCTTGTGCCATCGGCCAGCTCCATCAGCATCACGCCCCTGCCGGATTGGCAGTGGTAGATTTCCGGCCGGTCGCCGACAGCGTGGATGTGCCCGCGGGTGAGGGCATATTCGCGGCCGACCTTGCCGGGGTAGAGCGTGCTGGTTCCGAAGATGAGGTCGCCTGCGCGCTCCGACGGGCGAAACTCGTCGACCTGGTACGCGATTTCCTGGCCACGCAGACGTGCCAGTTCGGCAAAGGCTGCCTCGTCGGCAAACAGGCCTGCAAGGTCGTCGAATCGTTTCTCGTAACGCCGGGTCCGCCCTGCCATTCCGCCACTGGCAGGGTCGATGACGACGGACGCTGGCAGCGGGTTGGACATTGGAGGCGCCTCCAAGCGCGTCTGGGACTCAAGGAAGTCATGTAGTGCTATTACGCAAACAGGGTCAGGATCAACCGTCGTGACACTTTCTGCACTGCAATATCAGGTTTTCCGCTTGCTCGTGCCTGGCGATCCTGTTGTATTGCTACCTGTTGGAATAGCGCAGCAACGGGATCAATCCGATGGCGCTCAAAGGGGAGGCTAGGTTCATGAAGGCGGTGTTTGCAGTGGCGGCCCTGGCTGGGGGCTTGGGCCTGGCGTCTTCGCCACCCGCTGGCGCCAAGACGATCAAGATCGGTATCTCGATGCTGACGCAGAACGCGCCCTACTACGCGGCCCTGCAGTCGGCGATCGAGAAGGAGGCCAAGACATTGGGCGCGACCACGGTCGCCGCGGACGCCAACAACGATCTCGTCAAGCAGATCGCCGACGTCGAGGACATGCTGTCGCAGAACGTCGACATCCTCATCATGGACCCGAAGGACGCCAAGGGGCTGGTCGGCGCCACCAAGGACGCCGCCAAGGCCCACATCCCGGTCATCATCGTGGACAGCTCGATCGACGAGAGCGCGCCGGTTCTGACCACGATCCAGTCCAGCAACGTGGAGAACGGGCGGCTGATCGGCGACTGGCTGGTCGGCCAGGTCAAGGGCAAGGACCTGCACATCGCCGTGCTCAGCGGCAGCCAGGGCAACGTCGTCGGCGAGGCGCGCCGCGACGGGGTGATGGAGGGCATCCTTGAGGCCCAGCTCCGCCAGATCGGCCATGCCGGGTTCACCGTCGTCGGCCAGGGCTGGGGTGGCTGGACGCAGGAGGGCGGCGTGAAGGCGATGGAGGACCTGCTGACTGCGCATCCCGACATCAATGCCGTGCTGGCCGAGAACGACAGCATGGCCCTGGGCGCGCTGCGGGCGATCCAGGACGCTGGCAAGGCCGGACAGGACATCCTCGTGTTCGCCGCCGCCGACGGCCAGAAGGAAGCGGTCAAGCTGATCCAGGACGGCAAGTACGGCGCCACCGGCCTGAACGATCCGGCGGTCATCGGCAAGATGGCGGCCGACCTTGCGGTCAAGGTCGTGAACAAGGAGGCGCCCGGCGATTTGGCCAAGATCACCTACACGCCACCGATGGCCATCACCAAGGCCAACGCTGCGCAATACTACAAGCCCGACGCGCAGTTCTAGGCCGGCCGGCGGAGATGGAGGTCGGGCAGCGCGCGGCCGGGGTCGAGATGACGGGCATCTCGAAGGTGTTCGGCGGCACCCGCGCGCTCGACGACGTCTCGTTCTCCGTGCGCGAGGGCGAGGTGCATGCGCTACTCGGGGAGAACGGCGCTGGCAAGTCGACGCTGATGAAGATCCTGGCTGGCGCTCATCAGGCGACCACCGGGGAGATCCGCATCGGCGGCGAACGGGTGAACGTCTCTTCGCCGCACAGCTCGCGCGCGCTTGGCATCGGCATCATCTACCAGGAGCTTGCCCTGGCGCCGGACCTGACGGTGGCCGAGAACATCTTCCTTGGCGAGCTGCCGCCCCTGGTGAATGCGGGACGGCTGCGTGCCCGGGCGGCGGCGCTGCTGCGCGACCTCGGATTCGCGATCGATCCCGGGGCCCTGGTCGGCTCCCTGCCGCTCGCCTTCCAGCAGGCGGTCGAGATCGCCAAGGCGATGTCGCGCCGGGTGCGCATCCTGATCCTGGACGAGCCGACGGCCGTGCTGGCGCCGCCGGAGGTGACACGTCTGCTCGACGTGGTGCGGGCCCTGTCGCGCCGCGGCGTAAGCGTCATCTACATCTCGCACCGCCTGGACGAGATCTTCCGCATCGCCGACCAGATCACGGTCCTCAAGGATGGCCGCACGGTCGGCACCTACGACGCCACCGACATGGACGAGGGCCGCCTGATCCCGCTCATGGTCGGCCGCGAGGCCGCGCAGCTCTTCCCCAAGGTCGCGCGCACGGCGGGCGAGGAACGATTGCGGGTCGAGAACCTTTCGGCCGCCGGGCTGGTCAAGGACGTCTCGTTCACCCTGCAGGCCGGGGAGGTGCTCGGCATCGCGGGCCTGATCGGCAGCGGCCGCACCGAGCTTGCCCGCGCGCTGTTCGGCGCCGACCGGATGGAAGGTGGCTCCGTCACGCTCGCCGGCCGCCGCGTCACGATCCGCACGCCTCGGCAGGGAGTGGCCGCCGGCTTCGGGTTCGTGCCGGAGGACCGCAAGGGCCAGGGCCTGGTGCTGGAACTGCCGATCCGGCAGAACGTCACCTTTGCCATCCTGTCGCGGTTCACCAGCGCCCTGGGCCTGCTGCGCCGGGCCGCCGAGCGCACGACGGTGGACGCCATCGCGCGGCGCACCACCATCCGCGCCAGGAACCTGGATCTGCCGGTCAGCAGCCTGTCCGGAGGCAACCAGCAGAAAGTGGTGCTGGCGAAATGGCTCGATGCGGGGTGCAAGGTCATTCTGCTGGACGAGCCGACACGGGGCGTCGACGTTGGCGCCCGATCCGAGATCTACGGCCTGATCGAGCTGCTGGCCGCCGCCGGGCTCGGCGTGATCCTCATTTCCTCCGACCTCATCGAGGTTATCGGCGCCTCGGACCGCGTCCTGGTGATGAGCGGCGGGCGCATCAGCGGCTGCCTGGCGCGCGACGAGCTGTCGGAGGCCCGCATCATGCAGCTGGCGTTGCGCAACACCACGCACGTGAGCACAGCGTCGCCCCGCGCCGCGCCCGCCGCCGGCCGGCTCAGGGAGGCCTAGGATGGACACGGTGCAGGCCGGTGACGTGTCCGCCGGCATCGGTCCGGCGCGGCGGCTCGATCCGCGCGCCCTCGCGGCCACCTACAGCACCGTCGCCATCTTCGCGGTGCTGGTGCTGGTCGCGAGCCTCATCTCCGCCAGCTTCTTCAGCAGCCGCAACATCGAGAACGTGCTGCGCCAAGTGGCCAGCACGGGCGTGATCTCCATGGGCATGCTGCTCGTGATCCTGACGGGCGGGATCGACCTGTCGGTGGGTTCAGTGGCCGCGCTGGGCAGCATCGTGTGCGCGTCCCTGCTGGCGTCGATGCCGCTCTGGGCCGCCATCCCGCTCAGCCTGGCGGCGGGCGGTGCGCTCGGGGCACTCGCGGGATACTTCGTGGCTATGCGCAGGATGCCGTCCTTCGTGGTGACGCTCGCCGGCATGACCATCGCCCGCGGCGCCGCGCTGATCGTCTCCGAGGGCCGGCCGATCTTCCTCGGCGACAACGGCAGCTGGCTCGGCGACGGCTTCAACCGGGGCAGCCTGCTCGGCGTCCCGCTGCCGGTGCTGCTCATGCTGCTCGTGTTCGCAGGCACCGCCTTCGTGCTGCGGCTGACCGCCTACGGGCGGCTGGTCGTGGCCATCGGCTCCAACAGCGAGGCCGTCCGTCTGTCCGGCGTCCGGGTGGTGCCGAGGGTGTTCTCGGTCTACGTCGTCTCGGGCGTGCTGGCGGCGCTGGGCGGCATCATCATCACCGCCCGCTCGGGCGTCGGCTCACCGGTGGTGGGCATCGGCCTGGAGCTCGATGTCATCGCGGCGGTGGTGATCGGCGGTGCCAGCCTGATGGGCGGACGCGGCACGGCACTCAACACGCTCATCGGTGTGCTGACGCTGGGCGTGATCGGCAACATCATGAACCTGCTGAACGTGCCCGGCTACCACCAGGAGGTGGTCAAGGGCGTCATCATCCTCGTCGCCGTCCTGCTGCAGTCCTCGTTCTGGCCGCGGCGGGCCTAGGCACCGTCATGGCCCGCGACCTGCTCCTGGCGATCGACGTCGGCACCGGCAGCGTCCGCGCCGGCCTGATCACGCCGGCGGGCGAGACCCTGGCCTTCGCGGCACAGGAGCACGAGCAGATCGTGCAGCACTTCGGGTGGGCCGAGCAGCGCCCGGCGGACTGGTGGACGGGAGCAGTCGCGGTGATTCGGCGTGTGCTCGACGCCATGCCGGGCGCAGGCGCACGCGTGGCCGCGATCGGCGCATGCGGGCAGATGCATGCGACGGTGCTGGTCGATGCGGACGGCAACCCAACGCTGGACGCGGTCCCGCTGTGGAACGACAAACGCAACCGCGACACCGTCGAGCGCTTCGTCCGCGAGCAACCCTGGGAGACGCTGCTGCCCGTCGCAGGCAACCCGCCCTCCGTCGCGTGGTGGGGCTTCAAGCTGCACTGGCTTCGGGCGCACCATCCGGCGGAATACGGTCGCACGGCCGCGGTGCTGTCGGCCAAGGACTGGATCAACTTCAAGCTGACCGGCGAGCAGGCGATCGACGCGCCGGAGGCGTCCTGCACCTACCTCTACGACGTTGCCGCAGGCGGCTGGAGCCGGGAGCTGGCGGACCGTCTGGGGATCGACCTGGGATTGCTGCCGCCGATCCGCGAGCCGCACGAGGTCCTGGCCGGCGTCTCGCAGCGGGCGGCGGCGGACACCGGCCTGCCCGAAGGCACTCCTGTCGTCGTCGGCATCAGCGACTACCCCGGTGCCCTGCTCGGCTCGGGCGTCATCACGCCCGGACTCGCCTCCGACGTCACGGGCACCTCCACACTGCTGACCCTGTGCACGGCGGCGCCCGTGCTCGACCCGGTGATCAGCAACGTGCGCGGCGCGCTGCACAACTGGTCGGCTTTCACCATCCTCGATGCCGGTGGCGATGCAATGCGATGGGCCAGACGCGCCTTCCACGAGAAATCCTACGACTACGACCGTATTGTCTCGCTCGCGGCCGACGCGCCGGCGGGCGCTGGCATGATGCTGTTCCTGCCGTACCTGAATGGCGAGCGCCTCGGTGCCCGCACCAATGCGCGCGCCCAATTTATCGGCCTGACCAGCGGCCACGGGGCGTCCCACCTGCACCGCGCGGTAATGGAGGGAGTGGCCTTCGCTGCGGCACGCAACCTGCGGATCATGGAGCGGGCCGGCAACCGGGTGGACCGTATGGTCGCAGCCGGCGGCGGCGCGAAGACGCGGCTGTGGCTGGAGATCAAGGCCAGTATCTACGGCTGTCCGATCCTCACCACGGCGACCGAGGAATGCGGCGTGCTCGGGTGCGCGATGCTCGCCGGGACAGGCGTGGGCGTCTTCGCGGACCTGCCGGCAGCGGCATCCAGGCTGGTGCGCTTCACGGGCGAGATCCAGCCCAATGCGCGCTGGGCGGACACCTATGCGCATCTCGCCCCGGTGTTCGACCAAGCCTACAAGAACAGCCAGATCTACTGGACCCTGCTCGAGGCGGCGGAGGCAGCCGCCGGCTTCTCACTGCTGCAAACAGCCTGAGTGCAAGGAAGGCAGCCTGTGACCGGATACTATCTCGACAAGTATAACCTCCACGGGCGAACCGCCGTGGTCACCGGCGGCGGGCGCGGCATCGGCCTCGCCTGCGCTGAGGCGCTTGCGCAAGCCGGCGCCCGGATCGTGCTGCTTGAACGCGACGAGGCCGCAGCCCGGGACGGCGCGGCGACCCTTGCCGACGTAGGCGCCGACGTGTCGTGGCGCCTTGTGGACGTGACGGATCCGGCCGCCCTGGAGGCCTCCGCCGCCGAGATCGAGCGTGCCGTTGGTGCGGTGGACATCCTGGTCTGCAGCGCAGGCATCGCGATCAGCGGCGTGGCCGCCGAGGCCGCTACGACCGAGCAGTGGCGCCAGGTGATCGACATCAACCTCAACGGAGTGTTCTGGTCCTGCCAGGCCTTCGGGCGCGCCATGCTGCAACGCCGGCGCGGTGCGGTCGTCAACATCGGATCGATGTCCGGGCTGGTGGTGAACCGCCCGCAGGAACAGGCCTCGTACAACGCCTCCAAGGCCGCCGTGCACCAGCTGACCAAATCGCTGGCGGCCGAGTGGGCGCTGCGCGGCATCCGGGTCAACGCCGTCGCACCAACCTACATCGACACGCCGATGACGCGCTACGGCCTGCAGGATGAAGCCTTGAGGCACGCCTGGCTTGATGCGACGCCGATGGGCCGGGTCGGCCGCCCGGACGAAGTCGCGTCCGTGGTGCTGTTCCTCGCCTCCGACGCTGCCAGTCTGCTGACCGGCAGCATCGTGATCGCCGATGCTGGTTACACATGCTGGTGAAGAGCGCCGTCTTTCACGAGAGGATCACCGGATGACCGTCCTCGATACGCCGTCTGTGCAGGCAGACAGCACGTTGCTCCGCAGCGGCTTCAGTCCTGACCTGTTCATCACCGATCCGGGCATGACCGCTTCCTATGCCCGCGACCGGACCGGCAGCTACGTCGGAACGCCGTTCGCGGTGGCACGGCCGCGCACCGCGGCGGACCTTTCGGCGATCATGGTCCGCTGCAGCGAGCTGGGCCTCGGCGTCGTGCCGCAGGGCGGGCTGACGGGGCTGGTCGGCGCGGGCGTCTCCGGCGACAGCGAGCCGGAGGTCGTGGTCATCCTCGACCGGATGGGCGCGGTCCGCTCGGTCGACCCCGTGAGCTACACCATGGTGGTCGAGGCCGGCTGCGTCCTGGAAACAGCAAAGCAGGCGGCGGACGCGCAGGACTGCCTGCTGCCGATCACATTCGGCGCGCAGGGATCAGCCCGGATCGGTGGCAACGTGTCGACCAATGCGGGCGGGTTCAACGTGCTGCGATACGGCATGACGCGCGACCTCGTCCTCGGCCTGGAGGTGGTGCTGCCCGACGGACGCATCTGGAACGGCCTGCGAACCCTGCGCAAGGACAACCGGGGCTATGACCTCAAGCAGCTGTTCATCGGCGCCGAGGGCACGCTCGGCATCGTCACGGCAGCGGCGCTCAAGCTGTTCCCCAAGCCGACCCAGGTCGAGACTGCGCTGCTCGGCCTGCGCTCGGTCGAGGATGCGATGCGCCTCTACGCCAGGGCGCGCCGGAACTGCAGCGACCTCCTGTCCGCCTTCGAGCTTATCATGCGCGACGGGCTTGTACTCGGCATTGGATATCGCTCCGAGCTTAGCGAGCCGCTTGGCCAGCCCTGCCCGGTCTATATTCTCATGGAGGTCGCCGCATGCGGCGCGGTTGATCTGCGGCACGTGCTTGAGACATGCCTGGAGGAGGCCGGCGATCTCCTGGTGGACGGCACGATCGCTTCGAGCAAGGCGCAGGCTGACCGGCTGTGGCTTCACCGTGAGGCAATGGTGGAAGCGCAGAGTCGCACGGGACCGTACTACCGTACCGACGTGTCCGTTTCGATCACGGCAATCCCCGCATTTCTCGAGCAGGCCATGGCCGACCTCGCGGCGTCCCTCCCGGAAGGCTGCCCTGTTGCCTACGGCCATATCGGTGATGGCAATATCCACCTCAACGTCGTCCCGCCGGCCGACTGGACGACAGACCAGAGACAGGTCCTTTTCCAGCGTGCCGAAGATGTCATTTTCCGTACGCTCGACCGTTTCGAAGGCAGCATCAGCGCCGAGCACGGCATTGGCCGGTCAAAGAAGCGAGCCTTTCTGGAACGGGTCGACCCCGTAACCCTGGACCTATTCAAGACGTTGAAGAAAGCCATCGACCCAGCGTACCGGTTGAGCAAGGGACGCATCTTCGATGCCTGAAACAGCAGCCTCTAGAGCGTGACCGGCTCTGAGTGAATCGGGGAACTCCGGGGCGCGTTGAAATCTGGCTCAAGCTGGTGGCTGGGTTGGAGGCCAGCAGCGATCACCAAGCCCTATTCCATGGACCTGCGTGAACGCGTCGTGGCGGCCATTGAGGCAGGTCAATCCTGCCACACGGTCGCCAAGCTGTTCGATCTTGGCCCGGCAACCGTAGTGCATAGGAGTCATCGCCAGCGGACCGCCGGCGGTTGCGCGCCCAAGCTGATGGGCGGCGTTCGTCATGCTGTGCTGCTGCCAGAACGCGACTGGCTACTGGCACGGATTGTGGCTGTGCCCGATGCGACTGTGCGTGGGCTGCGTGCCGAGCTGGCCGAGCGCGGCACCAGAGTCAGCAATGACGCCGGCTGGCGTTTTCTGCGCAACGTGCGCCTGACCTTCAGAAAAAATCGGCGGGCAGCTGAGCAGGATTGGCCCGACGTCGCCCGCGAGCGCGAGCGTTGGGCGCGATATCAGGGCCGGGTCGCTCCCGATTGCCTGATCTTCGTCGATGAGACCGGTGCCAAGACCAACATGACCCGGACCCGCGGATGGGCCACACGCGGCGAGCACTTAGTCGCGGCGATCGCGTTCATTCGCTGGTCCACAATGACGTTCCTGGCCGGATTGCACACGAGCGGCATCACGGCCCCAGGCGTGTTCGACGGACCGATCAACGGGTGCCTGTTCCGCGCCTGGGTCGAGCAGTGCCTCGCCTCGTCGGGTTAGGTAACAAGCTGACTGCTGCCGGGCCTGTTGAGGCGGCAAACGCCGATCGTGGAGAGGCACGCGACTGCGGCAAGACAACAGCAGCAGCTAGCGAACGGTGGTGGCAGTTGACAAACGAGAGGCGGTTCGAGAATAGCATCGAACATTGGCTGGGCATCACACGTTGAAAACGTCACGCCAAGACGTTGACTGATTGGAGCCGGAAATCATGCCTAAAGCGCACATGGTCCTGGTCGTGGCCTCTCTGTCAGCCGCTGCCGTATTGCCTACCACCACGACGAGAGCAGCTTGCACGCCTCACGGTGGGGCTGTTCCGTCCGACGCAAACACCACAAGACCGTCCGAACCGTTCTTTGTAGACATCACCGGCCTTGATCTTCGAACCACACCTCCCACGCGGGATCCCCACAATCCAGCTTATCCTTCCGCTATCGAGCTTCCCGATGGCCAGCTTCCCTCGCCAAACGTTGATGGCAACTTCATCATTGGTCCGACGCACGTCCCTGCGGCCGAGGCCACGGCCCGCGCCGAAGTACCGCATGGTATGATCCGATCCTTTGTCATGACTTCCAGGAGCAGCTTGATCTACCAGCCAGGCGTTGTCCGCGACGACGCGCGTGGCTGCCAGAACGAAGCAATCAACACCGCCGTCACAGCATCA
Source organism: uncultured Acetobacteraceae bacterium (assembly GCA_964236585.1). GTDB lineage: Bacteria > Pseudomonadota > Alphaproteobacteria > Acetobacterales > Acetobacteraceae > CAXSEF01. Next base: position 2,170 of record CAXSFE010000027.1, on the reverse strand, counting down.
GGAGACCCGTCCAACCTGCTTGTCAGCGCAAGCGAGGCTGGCAGCTGGAAGCGACAGGTCGACGTCTATGTTCCCGCGCAGTATGTATCGGGCACCATCGTTCCATTCATTGTTTTCGGCGACGGTAGTCCGACCGGCTTCTTCCACGAAGACATGCTGTTTACGATGCTCGACAACATGATTGCAGCGCACAGTTTGCCACCCATGGTCGCGATCGGTATCGGTGCCGGTGGTCAGGACGCGCAGGGATCCGAACGAGGCCGTGAATACGATACGATTTCCGGTCTCTACGCCGAGTGGGTTGAGCGAGAGGTCCTGCCCCTTGTTGAGCAGACCGGCGGCGTCCGCCTTACCAGCGACCCGGATGGCCGCGCCACCATGGGCTTCAGCTCCAGTGGTTCCGCAGCCTTCACAATGGCGTGGTTCCATCCCGAGCTGTACCATCGGGTTCTAGCCTACTCGCCGACCATGGTGAATCAGCAATGGCCACATGACCCGGCATTGCCGGGCGGCGCATGGGAATTCCATGATCGTTGGCCGGGTGCAAGTGCGCCCAGCCTTCTCGTCGACGGCAAGGCAGTCACTACATCAAATCTCCCTGACGGTGCACCGCTCATTCCAAACAGTCCGGTCAAACCGATCCGCTTTTGGTTCGAGACTGGTGATCGTGATCTTTTCTATTATGTCCCGGCTATGGCGGACGGCATGCATGATTGGACGCTTGCTGACGAACGCACCGCTGCCGTGCTGGCGGACAAAGGTTATCATTACCAGTTCGTGTTCGCGCGCAATGCAGAACACGTTGACAACCCGACGGAGGCACAGACCCTTCCCGAAGCATTGAAGTGGCTTTGGGAAGGATATCAAACTGAAGGCTTAAACAAGCCATGACGGGCTGCCTTGGCAATGCCAGAATCTTCATACGGCTGTGTTGCATGGGTCCGCCAGGCGTTCGCTAGAGGCACCAGTGATCGTGCCGCCTCGGATCGGCGTTGTGCCGAGCGACACCGTCGATACAGTGCCCACGCAGCGCAACGACCACCTGCAGACGATCTCCAAGCACGGCCACAGACGCTGGCAGAAAGCCCAGGGCTGTCGCTGGCGCACGCTGGTCAAAGCCGATATCAGCGGGTTCAAGCGCGTGATCAGGGGCGAACTAGGCTCGCGCACGGATCGCCGACGCGGGACGGAGATCGCCTTTGCTGTCGCCGTCATGGACCAGATGCTCGAACTGGGAGGACCGGAGTGCGTCCGCCTGGTGTGAAAGCCGATGAAGGCGGGTGCTTCACGCCCGTCTTCCGATCCATGCAACATAGCCCCGAGATGCTGGACCTGGCGCTGTCACGGCCCGGGTCCGGTCTCGTACATCTGCTGGTGGACAGCACAGGACTGAAGCTGTGTGGTTCGGGCGAGTGGCTGCTCGAGAAGCACGGCACGCGCACGCGCCGATCCTGGCGCAAGCTGCACGTCGGCCTGGATGCCGACACCGGGCGGATCGTCGCTGCGATACTGACCACCAGCAACGCGGCGCGTCCGGTGTACCCAACGCCGGCGCGGGCGACTGACAGGCGGCATTCTTCTGCGCCGACGCACCCGGCCTCGGTTCGCTTGTCGCACCCGTCGTCGCCACGTCCGGCGACGACGGGTGCGCACAGCTCACGAGGCCAACGGCCGCCAATGCCGCTCGGAGCAGGCGAGTGGGCCGGACGGCGAACCCTGCCTCGACTCGTCTCCGCATCAGCGGCCGCCACCCCCCGCCGCGGCCCGGTCCGGCTGGTTACCGTTCTCCGTGCCAGGCGGCTGCTTGTCCGCCTGCACTTCAGCTTCTACGCTGGGATGCGCCTTGAGCTGGTGCTTGCCGTCCCTGGTGCCCAGGATCGGGTCGCGCTTGACGGGCTGGCCGGCAGTCTGAGCCAAGGCAAGCCCCGAACCGAGACCAAGCGCCAGAAGGGTGGCGAGCGAAAGGCGCAGAAAGCACGGAGTTGCACTAGCCTTCGCCCGCGTGGCCGCCGTAGGGCGGGGTTGGCTCACAGGTGGTATCCGATCTCGACGAAGACGGATTTCTGCTCGGTGCCCGGAACGAACTGGGGGACGTCGCCGAACTTGTTGTGCCAGTACTCGAAGCCGACGCCCGCCTCGATCTTCTTCGGCGTGTAGCCGAGGAGCTGCC
>CAXSFE010000026.1:0-34332 GCA_964236585.1 uncultured Acetobacteraceae bacterium | reverse complement strand
CGCCTGGCCCAGCCACACGGGGGGCAGCGTGGCGGCGGGGGCCGCGGGGTCTCGCGGGGCCGACACGGCGGCGCGCTGCGGCGAGCCGTGGACCAGCGACTCGCCCTCCCAGGCGCGGAACGGCGTGGGCGTGGCGTGCAGCGCCTGCATGCCCTGCTCGACCAGACGGTACCAGCACGCGGTGTCGATGCCGCGGCGGCCCTGCCAGCCGCACACCACCAGGCGGTCCTCGGCCCGGGTCAGCGCGACGTAGAGCAGGCGGTTGTACTCGGCGGCGCGGGCGGCGGCGCCGTCGTCGCGGACCTTCTGCAGTGCGGCGCAATGGAACTCGCGGCGGGGTGCCCAGAGAGGCAGGGCGGTACCGTCGAGAGGGTCGTGCGTCCAGGCCAGCGCGCCGTCGTCGGGCGGCATCGACGTGGTGTCGGGTAGCACCACCAGCGGCGCCTGCAGCCCCTTGGCGCCGTGCACGGTCATGATGCGCACGGCGTCGCCGGCCTCTTCCGCCTGGCGCTTCACCTCGGCGCCGGACTGGCGCAGCCAGTGGAGAAAGCCCTGCAGCGAGGGCGGGTGCACGCGGCCGTACGCCAGCGCCGCGCCGAGCAGCTCGTCGACGGGCTCGGCGGCCTCGGGGCCGAGGCGGGCGAACAGGCGGGCGCGTCCGCCGAGCGGGCCGAGCGCCTCGGCGAGCAGGGCGTGCGGGCCGGCAAAGTCCGCGCGCGCGGCCAGCGCGGAGAGGAAGGCCCACGCCGCCGCCCAGTCCGGCTGTTCCTCGGCGCGCTCGCGCAGGGTGCGCCACAGGGAGCCGTGCCGCTCCGCCGCGAGCCGCATCAGGCTGTCGTCGGACACGCCGCCGAGCGGGGAGGTGAGCACGCAGGCGAGCGTGAGGTCGTCCTCCGGCAGCAGCAGGGCGTCGCCCAGCGCCATCAGGTCCTGCACCGCCGGCTGGTCGGTGAGCACCAGTCGGTCGAGCCCTGCCACCGCCACGCCGCGTGTCTTGAGCGCGCGGACCAGGGCGCGGGCAAAATCGTCGCGGCGGCGCACCAGGACCAGGATGTCGCCCGCGACCAGGCGGCGGCCCTTGCTCTCCAGCCGGGCGGTCGCGACCTGCCCGGCGATCCAGGCGGCCAGCTCGTTGGCCAGCAGCTGCGGCGCCGAGACCAGCCCGGCGTTGAGCCGTGGCGCGGCCCAGGGTTCGGCCTCTGCGTCGTCCGGCACCGGGGCGAGCGGCCACAGCTCGACGCGGCCGGCCTCGCCGAGGCGGTGCGCCACGTGCGGCTGGTCGCGGGTCGAGGTGACGCCCGGCGTCGTGGCGGGGTCGGCGAACACCGCGTCCACCAGCGCCAGCACCGGCACCGTGGAGCGGAACGAGACGTCGAGCGTGGTGTCGCGCCACTCGCGCCGGCCGGAGAGGACGCGATCGCGGAAGGTGGCGCGCCAGCGGTCGAACTCCTCGGGGTCGGCGCCCTGGAACGAGTAGATCGACTGCTTGCTGTCGCCGACGGCGAACACGGTGCGCGCCGCCGGGCCGGCGTCCGGCTCCGTCGTGCCGCCAAGGCGTCGGCCGGGCGGCGCGGCACGGGGCGGGTCGCGTTCGGCGCCCTCGCCGGCGAAGAAGTCCCCGGTGAGCGCGCCGGCGATCTCCCACTGCGCCGGCGAGGTGTCCTGCACCTCGTCGAGCAGCAGGTGGTCGAGCCCGCCGTCCAGCTTGTAGAGCACCCAGGCGGCGCCTGGGTCGCGCAGCAGCACGGAGGTGCGCCCAATCAGGTCGTCGTAGTCCAGCTTGGCGCCGGTGGCCTTGCGCCCGGCGTAGTCGCGCAGCACCGGGCCGGCCAGGGCGAGCAGAGCCGCCGTCGCCTCGGCCAGGCGCAGCGCGCGTCGCGCGTCCTCGACGGCCAGCACCCGCCCGGCCTCGGCCAGCATCGCGTCCAGCACCCGGGGTTGCGCCTTGGCGATCTTGGGGTTGACCAGCGCCTGCCCGCCGCGCGGCCTGCCGTCGTTGACAAGCTCGACCAGCCACTCGCCCCAGTGCTCCGCCCGTAGCTCCCCCGGCAGCGCGAGCCAGTCCAGCATCCGCCCCGCCCGCTCTGCCACCTTGGCGGAGCCTTCCGCCCGAAGTGCCTTCAGGGCTTCTCTCAACTCCTGCCCGGCTTCCCCCTCGCCTGTGGCTGTCGCTCCAGCCAGCACGATCGCCGCATCATCGGGCTGCGTCACCCCGGCCGCCCGCCGCAACGCCGCCAGCAAATCCGGGATCGACAGCGCCAGCGCCTTCGCCAGCTGGTCGCGCCGGCCCTGCAGCGCCGTGACCAGCCCGCCGAATCCGGACGCGCTCACCAGCCCCGCCAGCGTGTCGAGCGCCGCCGGGTCCGGGACCTGCAGCATCGCCTCGCGCGCCTCCTCCAGGCTGGTGCGCGCGTCGGCGTCCTCCACCACCCGGAAGTGCGGCGACAGCCCCGCCTCCAGCGGGAAGCGCCGCAGCAGCGACTGGCAGAACGCGTGGATCGTGCCGATCCGGATTCCGCCCGGCAGGTCCAGCACCCGCGCGAACAGCGACCGCGCCGCCGCTCGCGTCCGCTGCGTGGTCGGCACGGAAAGCGCCGTCAGCTTCCGGTCCAGCGCCGTGTCGTCCAGCGTCACCCACTCTCCGAGCCGGCCCTGCAGGCGGATCGACATCTCCGCGGCGGCGGCCTTGGTGAAGGTCAGGCACTGGATGCGCGCCGGGTCCGCGCCGCCCTGCACGGCCCGGCCATTTGGCGTGTCGACCTCGCGCGGCAGCATCAGGCGCAGCAGGCGGTCGATCAGCAGCTTGGTCTTGCCGGTGCCGGCGTTGGCGGACACGAAGGCGGACACCGCGGGGTTGGACGCCTCGGCCTGCTCGGCGTTGGCGCGCGCGCCCGGGTTCAGGGCGACGAGCGTGCTCATGGGAAGGAAGCAAGGTCAGGGGCTCTGCCTCTGGACTCCGCCAAGAACAAGTCCTTGGAACCTTCGACTCCGAGTCGGAGTCCAGGCGGCGGGGTGCGGGGGCTTCCTGAGTGTGGGTTTCCAAAGGCTTGGCCTTTGGCGGGATCAAAGGGCAGAGCCCTTTGCCTTCCTTGCTTCGCCGGCGGGGTCATCCCGCGTCGTCCAGCAGCGCCCATTCGCCCACGCGGGCGAGCTGCGCGTAGTCGGAGAAGCGCGGCGCCTCGCCAGGGTGCGGCTGCGACAGGTAGGGGCAGTCCGGGTCGTCGAAGGCAGCGACGCGGCGGCACAGGCTGTCCCAGGCCAGCTCGGCGGCGTCCTGCATCCTCCCCGTGTCGCTGCGGAACGGGTCGCGGACCTCGCCGGCGACGAAGCCGCCGGACAGGTGCCAGTACGCCAGCTCCATCACGTGGCCGGCCAGCTCCGGGCCGAACGCGCCGCGCAGCAGCATCGCGGCCTGCAGGGTGAGCTGCGGCGCCCAGCCGTCGGCGACGTCGGTGCCGGTGGGGGGGGCGCCGGTCTTGTAGTCCAGGATCGACAGGGCGTCGCCGCGCCGCTCGATGCGGTCGGCGCGGCCGCGCAGCTCGAACGGGCCGGCGGGGCCGGGGATGCTGATGGTGCCCGAGATCTCCGGGCGCACGGCGGTGGCGGGGGCCTCGGCGCGTCGGCGGACCTCCTCGTCGGCGGCCCAGTCCGCGATGCGGCGCAGGCGGGGGCGCCACCAGGCGGCCAGGGCGGGGCGCAGGCCGCGCTCGTCGAGCGCCTGGTCGACGGCGAGGCGGAGCCGGACGGCGGCGTCGGCGGGCCAGGTCGTGCCGACGGAGTCGAGGAACTTCGCCAGGCCGCTGTGCACCACGCTGCCGTAGTCGGCGGCGTCCGCGGACTCCTCGATCGGCGGCAGGGCGCGCAGGCGCAGCACGTGGCGGGCGTAGATCGCGTACGGGTCGCGCAGCCAGGTCTCGATCTCGGTGACGCTGAGGCGGCGGGGGCGCAGGGCGACGGGCGGGCGCGGCGCCGGAGGCCGCACCGGGTGGGCGCCGTCGGCGGGGCGGTCCAGGGCGAGGGCCCATCCGGTGGCGGGGTGGACCTGCAGCTTCTGTCCGGAGCCGGCGAGCAGGGCGTCGATGCGGGCAAGCCAGCGCGACGGCACGGCGGGGGCGCCATCGCGGCGCCGGGGGCAGGACAGCACCACGGTGGGGGCGGCGCAGCAGGCGGCGGCGAAGTCGTGCGCGGCCTGGCCGACGCGCTGCTCGGGCGAGGGCAGGCCGACGGCCGTGCGCATCGCCCGGCTCATCCACGGGCCGGGGTCGGCGGCGCCGGGCCAGACGTCCTCGGCGAGACCGCCCAGGACCATCAGGTCGACGGTCTGCAGCCGCTGCTCCAGGAGGCCCCAGACGAACAGGCGCGGGTGCTCGGCGCCGTCGCGGCCGCGCAGGGCGCGGCGCGAGCGCACCACCAGGCCGTCGAGGGAGGCGTCGAGCAGGCCGGGCAGGGTGTCGAGCGGCTGCGGCGGCAGGTCGGCTGTTTCCGGCGCCAGGGCATCGGCCAGGGCGGCAAGGTGGCCGGACAGGGCGGCGCCGTCCTCGGCGTGCCAGAGGCGGGCGGCGCCGTCCTCCTCGTCCGTGGCCGCGAGCGCCTCGGCGGACTGCACCAGGGCGGCGAGCGCTGCAACAGGCGGCGCGAGCGGGTGGGCGGCGAGCGCCAGCACCGGTGCCATGCAGCGCTCCAGCCGGTCCACCAGCGCGCCGGCCCTGCGCAGCGTGGTGGCGCGGCGTCCGGGCGCGGCGGCCTGAGGGTCCGCGGGAGCGTCGTCGGGGTCCGGGGGCGCGCCGTCGGGCGACAGCGGGATCGGGCGCGAGGCGGCGATGGCGGCCTCGCGCAGAAGGTCAGCGCGGGCGTGGGCGGCGAGCGCCTCGCGCAGGCCGGCGAGGCCCGGGGCAGGGCGCGGGCCACGCAGGCACGTCAGCTCCAGGGTGCGCGCGGCCTCGCGGCAGTCGGCGGGGGCGAGGCCCGCGGCGCAGAACGGGTGCTTGAGCAGGGACAGCAGCGGCACCGGGGCAAAGGCCTCCGCGACCGCCTGGGCCAGCAGGCGCAGGAACGCGGCGGGCGGGGTCTCGGCGAGCGGCTCGCCGGCGCTGTCGTCGACCACCACGCCGAAGCGCAGCAGCTCGGCCACCACGCGCGCCGCCAGCTCGCGGTCCGGCGTGACCAGCGCGGCGCGTTCGCCGGGCCGCTCCAGGGTTTCGCGCAGCACCAGGGCGATTGCGGCCGCCTCCTCCTGCTGGTCCGCGGTGACCAGGCGGAGCAGGCCGTCGAGGCTTGCGGGCGCCGCGACGGGGCCGGTCGGGGCGGTCGCGTCGGCTGCGAGGTCCCGCGGCGCCGGGCCGGGCGGGTCCGGCGGGAAGGCGTCGCCGGCGGGGCTGCGCCACTGCGCGAGGCGGTCCGCGGGGAGCAGGGCCAGGCGCAGCAGGTCGCTGCGCGCGTCCGGGACCGCGTCGTGGTTGGGGATGTGCGCCGGCCCGTCCCAACGCGCGACGTCGCCGGGACCGGCGCCCATGGCGGCGACCAGGCGCTGCATGCCGGCCTGCGGGTGCGCCTCCGCGAGCGGGGTGCCGCCCGGCTCCGGCCACAGCGTCGCGTCGAAGCCGGGCAGCACCACCAGGCCGTTCGGCAGGCGCGCCACCGAGAGCAGCAGGCGCGCCACCGAGGGGATGCCGCCCGTGGTGCCGGCGACGATCACGTCGTGGTCGGGCGGGGCCTCGGCCCAGGCGGCCTCCTGGGTGCGCAGCAGGGCGACCTGGCGGGCGGTGGGGTCCATCTGGCCGCGCTCGGCGAGCAGCGCGGGCCACAGCCGGGTCACGATGGACAGGAACTCCAGCGTCACCTGCCAGTGCTCGGCGAAGCCCGCGTCCACCGCGGCGGGCAGGGCCTCGGCGAGGTCGACCTCGGAGCGCTGCGCCTCGTCGAGCAGGCGGCCCAGCTCGGCGGCGAGCGTCCAGGCGCGGTCGGCGGTGCGCGGCGCGCCGTGCCTGCCGTCGAGCGCCAGGATCAGGCGGGACAGGATCGCGAGGCGGTGCATCGGCTCGATCGCGGGCGGCAGGTCCAGCGCGCCGGCCAGGGCGAACGGCGCCTCGTCGAGCGCGCCGAGGGCAAGGGTGCGCGGCAGCAGCAGGGCGCGTCCGCCGGACTGGCGCAGGAAGGCGTCGGCGAGTGCGCGGACCGCACGGCGGGTCGGCAGCAGGATCAGGGAGCGCGACAGAGCGAGCGGGTCGTCGCCGGCGCGGGCCAGGCAGTGCTGCGCGAGGGTGTCGAGGAACGGCAGCGTCGACGGGATCGACGCCAGGTGCGGCGCGAGGCGGGAGGCGGGCTCGCTCATGTGGTCTCGCTGGTCTCCTGGGCGAGGAGCGCGGTCTCGGCCTCGCACAGGTCCTGCGGGCGGCTCAGGTGGAACCACAGGCCGTCGTGCACCACGCAGCGCAGGCGGCCGGCGGCGATGGCGGGGGTCCACAAGGCGTTCAGGCTGAACGGCGCCGGACCAGCGTCGCGGAACAGCGCGGGGGTGGCGAGCTGCACGCCGGCGTAGACGTAGGGCACGATCTCGCGCGGGCGGGGGCGGCGCGGCGTGCCCCAGGGGTCGACCGCGAAGTCGCCGGTGCCGACGTCGGAGTGCACCTGGAAGGTGCGGTGCACCAGCAGCACGGCGTCGGTCTCGGCGGGGTCGAAGGCGGCCGCGAGGCGGGCGAGGGCGGGGGTCGGGCCGTCAAGCCAGACGCTGTCGCCGTTGACGGTGAAGAAGGTGTCGCCGAGCAGGCCAGAGGCCAGGGCGGCTGCCACCGCGCCGCCGGTGTCGAGCAGGTCGGGCTCGCGGCGGACCACCACCGACGGGGCGTGGCGAGCGCGCAGGTGCGCCTCCAGACGCTCGGCCTGCCAGTGGGTGTTGACCACGACCTGCTCGACGCCGGCGGCGTGGAGGCGGTCCAGCGCGTGGTCGATCAGGCTGCGACCGCCCAGCGGCAGCAGCGGCTTCGCCGTGGCCTCGGTCAGCGGGCGCATCCGCGTGCCCAGTCCCGCGGCCAGCACCATCGCGTGGCGCACCCTGGCGCCTGGCCGCAGACGCATCGCGTTCGTCACGACGGCGGTGCCCGTGTCGCTGTGAGCAGCATGGCGTCGAGCCGCGTGGGCCAGCCGGCGAGGCTGGCGCGGCGGTGCTCGCCCGAAGGCCGGAGGTCGATGGCCAGGGCGTCGGCGGGGCGGAGCGCGCCCAGGCGGTCGGGCCACTCGACGAGCACGATGGCCTCGCGCGCCTCGTCCCAGCCGAGCTCGTCGAGGGCGGCCGGGCCGTCGAGGCGCCACAGGTCGAAGTGCAGGATCGGGCCGAGCGGGGAGTCGTAGCCCTGCACCAGGGTGTAGGTCGGGCTGGGCACCTCGAGCGCCGGGTCGCGGCAGGCGGTGCGCAGCAGGGCGCGGGCCAGGCTGGTCTTGCCGGCGCCGAGCGGGCCGTCGAGCAGCACCGAGTCGCCCGGGCGGAGCGCGCCCGCGACCGCACGGCCGAGCGCCTCGGTGGCGTCCAGGTCGTCGAGCGTGAGGGTGTGCGCGGGCGGGGCCATCGACGCGAGTGTGGCCTGTCCCCGGCCGCGCGACAACGCGCCGGCTTTCGTGTGCCGGTCTAGGGGCGCTGCCCCTGGCGGAGTCCAGAGGCAGAGCCTCTGGCCTTGCTTCGGGCCCGGCCGGTTTGCAGGACCGGGCGGTGTCCCTAGATTGCCGGCATGACCGAGCACATCGACACAGAGATCGCCATCATCGGCGCCGGCCCCGTCGGCCTGTTCGCCGCCTTCGAGTGCGGGATGCTGTCGCTGGGCTGCGTGCTGGTCGACGCGCTCGACGAGGTGGGCGGGCAGTGCGCCGCGCTGTATCCGGAGAAGCCGATCTTTGACATTCCCGGCCACCCCGCGATCGAGGCCGGCGCGCTGATCGCGCGGCTGGAGGCGCAGGTGGCGCCGTTCGCGCCGCGGCGGCTGCTGGGGCGGCGGGTGGAGCGGCTGGAGCGCGGCGCGGGTGCGTTCGTGCTGACCACGGACCGGGGCGACGTGGTGCGGGCGCAGGCGGTGTTGATCGCGGCGGGGGCGGGGGCGTTCGGGCCGAATCGGCCGCCGCTCGATGGGCTGGCGGACTTCGAGGCGAGCGGGGGCGTGCAGTACTACGTGCGCCGGCGCGAGGATTTCCGCGGGCGGCGGGTAGTGATTGCGGGCGGCGGGGACTCGGCGGTGGACTGGGCGCTGTCGCTGCGCGAGGTGGCCGAGCGGGTCAGCGTCGTGCACCGGCGGGCGAAGTTCCGTGCGGCGCCGGAGACCGCGGCCCGGCTGGACGCGGCGGCGGCTGCGGGCGAGATCGACCTGGTGGTCCCGTTCCAGCTGCATGCGCTGCACGGCGAGGGCGGGGCGCTGCGCGGCGTCGAGGTGGCCAGCCTGTCGGGCGAGACGCGGGTGATCGAGGCGGACCGGCTGCTGGCGTTCTTCGGGTTGTCGATGGACCTGGGGCCGATCGCAGGGTGGGGGCTGGCGCTGGAACGGCACCACGTCGAGGTGGCGGCCTCGACGTGTGCGACCTCGGTGCCGGGGGTGTATGCGATCGGCGACGTCTGCGCCTACCCGGGCAAGCTGAAGCTGATCCTGCAGGGATTCAGCGAGGCGGCGATGGCGGCACACGCGATCCGCACGCTGCTGCGGCCGGATGAGGCGCTGCACTTCGAGTACTCGACCAGCCGGGGGGTGCCTGCGGGGGCGGGCTGAAGGAAGGCCAGGGCTCTGCCCCCTGCTTGAAGGCGGGGACCCGCTGGGGGCGTGCGCCCCAGACCCGCGCACATGGGGCTCCAGGCCCAGGTCCAGGTTTCCAAAGGCAAGCCTTTGGCGGGGTCCAGGGGCAGGGCCCCTGGCCTTGCTTGCTGAACTTGCTTCCGCGCCCGCTGTTAAGGCCGGCAGTTTCGCGCGGAAGGTTCGAGTCATGAGCGAGTATGTCATTTCCTCTCCGCCGCAGGCCGCCATCCCCGTGCGTGGCGGCGGGTCGTTTGCGGTTCGCCGGATCTTCTGCGTCGGCCGCAACTACGCCGAGCATGCGCGTGAGATGGGCGCCGATCCGGAGCGCGAGGCGCCGTTCTTCTTCACCAAGCCGGCGGATGCGGTGCTGACGGGGGGAGCGGACATGCCGTATCCGACTGCCACCGCGGACTTGCACCACGAGATGGAGCTGGTGGCTGCGATCGGAGGGGGCGGGTCGGACATCGCGGCGGCCGACGCGCTGGGGCATGTGTGGGGGTATGCGGCGGGGCTCGACATGACGCGGCGCGACCTGCAGGCGGTGGCGAAGAAGGCCGGGCGTCCGTGGGACATGGCGAAGGGCTTCGACCACTCAGCGCCGATCGGGCTGCTGGTACCGGCGTTGGAGTGCGGGCATCCGCGGGCCGGGCGGATCGAGCTGCGGGTCGGGGATGCGGTGCGTCAGTCCGGTGACCTGGGCGAGATGATCTGGGACGTGGCGGAGACGGTGGCAGCGCTGTCGGCGCTGGTGCGGCTGGCGGCGGGCGACCTGGTGTTCATGGGTACGCCGGCAGGGGTGGCGGCGGTGGCGCGGGGCGACGCGCTGGTCGGCACGATCGAGGGCGTGGGCGAGGTCCGCACGACGATCCGGTGACGCGCGGCCCCATGGCCGAATGCGGGCGGGAATTGGCCGGCTGTGTCGTGTGGTGGCAAGGGTCAAACTGCTCCCGCGCCGATGGACCTCCGCCTGGGGTGCAGGACGGAGGGTTCGGCGCGGGGCGCTCAGGCTCGGTTCAGCGCAGGATGATCTCAACGCGGCGGTTCTGCGGCTCGCGCACGCCCTGGGCGGTCTGCACAAGGGGGTGGGACTCGCCGTAGCCGTGGATGGCGATCTCCGCCATGGGCACGCCGTCGTGGACCAGCTCGGCCTCGACGCTCTTGGCCCGGCGGACCGAGAGGCCCTGGTTGTAGGTGGCGGTGCCGGACAGGTCGGTGTAGCCGTTGACCTCGATGCGCGTGGTCTGCACGCGGGTCGAGTTCTGCGCCGCCTCGCCGATGATCTGGCGCGCGCGGCTGGTGAGGTCGGCGCGGTCCCAGTCGAAGAACACCAGGTAGGTGCGGCTGGGTGCCATCGGCGGGGTGGCGATCGGCGTCGGCGCCATCGGCGGCGGCGGGGGCGCCGAGCCGAAGGCGTAGGCAAGGCCGACCACGAAGAGGTCGACGAAGATCGGCGAGAGCTTGATCTTGCCCTTGCTGAGGGTGTTGCCGGTGTAGAAGTTGCTCATCAGCGGGTCGGGATCGGGGATCGCGATGAAGCGGTAGTCCATTGCGAGCGCGAGGCCCGGCACCGACTGGATCGGGAAGGCAAGTCCGACGATGGCCTGGGTGGCGAAGTTGGCGCCGCTGGTGCCGCCGATGTGGTTGACGAAGCTGGGCTGGTCGATGCCGACCGCGGGCGCGGTGTGGTGGGTCCACAGCGCACCGACGCCGACGCCGACATACGGCTTCACGAACCCCTCGTCGATGCCGAGCTTGGGCGGGTCGATCACGTAGATCGCGTTGCCGAAGCCGCCGTAGCTCTCCTGGTGGCCGGTCTGCTTGTTGGGCGGCGCGGTCGGCGAGAGCTTGTTGAGGTTGTTGTAGTCGTAGGCGCCCTCCGCCTCGAACTGGAAGCCGTTGCCGAGCGCGTAGCCAGCGAAGGCCGCGCCAGCGAAGCCGGGCCCGTAGCGCTCCTCGGCCCGGCCGGGAGTGAGAGGGGAGTCCATCGGGTGGACATGGACGTCCTGCAGCAGGCTGTAGGCCCCGCCGAGGCCGACATAGAAGGCGCCACCGCTGCCGGCCGGTGGCGGCGGCGGCTGCTGGGCGAAGGCGACACCCTGCAGCCCTGCGAGGCAGGTGGCGGCGAGGACGGCAAGGCGGATCTTCTGCATAGTTGGTGGCTCCGTTGTTGGAACCGTGTGCTGACTGGCTTTTTTGTTGCGGTTATCTTGGGTCGGATCGGTGCCAGCAAGCAATACAGCTCAAGGGTGCATTCCATCTGCCGCGTAACGAGTGGCTAAAATGCAACATCGGCGGTGATCGCGAGCGGCCGATGTGCGAAAGGACAGCGTTCTGCTGTGTCCAACAGGCGGATTCCTGAAGGGTAGAGTATCGTTACATCAGGATACAGCCATGAAGGCGTATATCCCTGGAAGTTCTCGCAACGTGAGGCCGAACCGCACGCGCCTGATTGCCGAACTGACCTATCAGTGATTTCCGGTTCAGGTTCTGGTTGCCAGCAAGCCAGGATACGCAAGGCGGTGACCCGACGCCCTGGCGGCGAAACTACCTGATGATCCAGGGCGCGCTTTCCTTCCTGGATAGGCGCGATGGTCATCCTGGAAGGCGCCAAGCAGTGTGGGCGGCCCGGCCCTGGATCCGGCAGAACCTCCCGACACCGCGCCAGGAGTTACGCTGTGGCGAGCGCCTCCAGCATGCTCTGCGCGCTGGTGACTGCGTGGTCGACGAAGTGCGACTCGACCTGCAGCATCTCGACGACGCCGTCCTTGACCACCATGGCGTAGCGCTCAGAGCGCTTGCCGAGGCCGAAGCTCGAGGCGTCCGCCTCCATGCCGACCTTCTGGGTGAACTCGCCGTCGCTGTCGGCGAGCATCGTCACCTTGCCGTCGGTGCCCTTGGCTTCGCCGAACGCACGCATGACGAAGGTGTCGTTGACCGAGATGCAGGCGATCTCGTCAATGCCGTGCAGCTTGAAGGTCGCGGCCTGGTCGACGTAGCCGGGGAGGTGGTTGCCCTGGCAGACCGGGGTGAACGCGCCGGGGATGCCGAACAGCAGCACCCGCTTGCCGGCAAAGACGTCGCCGGTCGAGACGTCGCCCAGTCCGTCGGAGGTGAACTGCTTGAAGCTGACTTCGGGGATCTTGTCGCCGACCTTGATCGTGCTCATGGCAGATATCCTTGCATTGTGGCGGGAGTCGCGGTGGCCGCAGGCGGATCGAACGTCTTGCCTGCGCCGTGCCGCGCGGTTCAGGTCGTGATTGTCGGGCGGAGGTGCCGGGGCGCTGCCCCGACAGATGCCGGCAGCACGATGGCTTCGACGTTGCGGGCGGCAAATGACAAAACGCCCTGCATCAACCAGGATATGGTTGCTGCAGGGCGCTGATGCCCGGGAATGTCTTTGCAGCAACGATGCTGCGCTCGCGAAATCAAGATAGGCGGCACGGCAAAAAGACGTCAAGCCGTATCCTGGTGTCGTCTGCTTGATACAGTCGGGCGAGGCAGGCAGACCCGCAACGATCGTCTGTTGGCCAGTCGCCGCCGGGTCGCGACCTGGCCGGAGGCCCTGTCGCGACGCCGGGGAGCGCGGCCAGCGAGGCCGGGCTGCCTACTCGGCGGCGACGGCGAAAGGCAGGCCGGTCTCGATCGGCAACGTCTCGTCGCGGCTCCACTCGTTCCACGATCCGAAGTAGAGGCGGACGTCGGTGATGCCGGCTTCCTTGAGGGCGACGAGCGAGTTGGACGCGCGCGCGCCCTTGAAGCAGAACAGGTAGACGGTGGTCGACGGCGTGATGCCGACGGAGGCGCACTCGGCGAGGATCTCGTTCTTCGACTTGAACACCGGACCCGCGGCCGATGGCTTCATCAGGCGGTACCACTCGATCCAGCGCGAGCCGGGAATGCGGCCCTTGCGCGGGCAGAAGTCCGGGCCGTACGGCGAGGAGCTCTCGCCGATCCACTCGTCGGCGTCGCGCACGTCGAGCTTGACGATGCTGTCGTTGCCCAGCGCGGCCAGCATGTCGTCACGATCGAGCATCATCTCGAGGCCGGCGTCGGTGACGGGGAACTGCTTCGCCTCGACCGGCGTCGCCTCGGTGGTGACCTCCATGCCGGCGGCCTTCCAGGCGACCAGGCCGCCGTGCAGCACGCGGGCCTCCGGGTAGCCCATGAACTTGAGCAGGAAGTAGCCGCGGCAGGACTGGCCGAAGCCGGAGTTCATGCTTTCCTCGTAGCACACGGCGGTCTCCGCGCCCGACAGGCCGGCGGCCCCGAAGGAGGCGGCGAACTTCTCACGCAGCTCGGTGATCGCGTCCGGCGTCGACATGGCGAGGAAGGTGAAGATGTCGTGGACGTTGACCGCGCCGGGGATGTGGCCGGCGGCGTATGCGTCGGGGTTGCGGGTGTCGATGATGACCGTGGTGGCGGGCGGCATTGCGGCCAGCTCGGCGGGGGTGACCAAAACCTTCTCGCTCATGGACGTGCTCCTCGGGGTGATGGCCTGCACGGCAGGCTTCGGGGTGGAGCCTGCAAGCGGCAGGCCGTACGGACGGCACGGCTCCTCGGACGCGACCGGAGTGTCGATCGCGGTGGACGGCCCAGCGGAGACATCGACCCGGCGCGGCCGGCGGCGAGGGTGCCGGCCCGGTCCGGGACGGGCGCCACCCGCCTTGCGGATGGCGCCCGTCGTCCGCTCAGTTGGCGGTCATCGCCGCCAGCTCGTGGCGCAGGTGGCGGATCGACGGCGTGATGATGGCCACGAACCAGGCCTCGCGCTGCAGGCGCGACACCACGGAGCCCTCGATGTAGCCGCGCGCGCCGGCGTGCATCATCGCCGCCTGGCTGGCGGCCAGGGTCAGCTCGCTGCACGCGACGCGCGCCTCCAGCACCCGGCGCAGGTAGTCGGGACCCGGCTCGTGCGGGGTCTGCGCCAGGGCGAGGATGCGCTCGCGCAGGCTGCCGAGCTGGTCCTGCAGCGCGTCGGCCTGCAGCGGCAGGTGGCTGTTGATGCGCGCGTAGTGGACGTTGTCGCGCCGCATCGAGGCAAGGCACGCCTCGATCACGCCCAGCCCCATTCCGGCCTGCAGCAGCACGAAGCCCGGCTTGATGCGCCGCGCCATGTCGCCCAGCGGGTCTGCGAGCAGGTCGTCCTCGGGAATGAACGCGTCGCGGAACAGGATCGAGTAGGTCCCGGTGCCTTCCAGCGCGATGAACTTGATCGACTGGCGGATCTCCACGCCCTGGGCGCCGCAGCGCGCCATGCACATGACGCGGTGGTCGGCGTTCTCCGCGTCGCGGAAGATGGTGCCGAACCAGTGGCCCTCGCCGAGGTTGGAGACCCAGGGCAGGGTGCCGGAGACGCGCCAGCCGCCGGGGACGCGCTTGCCCTTGAGCTTGAGCGCCTCGATGCCGGCCAGCGCCTTGACCGGGTTGGACAGGCCGGTGCCGCCCATCAGGGCGGCGGACGCGATGCCTGGCTGCAGGCGCTCGCGCAGCGCGACGTTGGCGGTATTCTCGAGGTACCAGCCGTTGGCGTTCTGGCACCAGGCGCAGAAGCCGCTCGACATGCACTCGGCCGAGATCGCGGTCATCGCCTCGATCGCGGCGGGCAGGTCGGGGCGGCCCAGCGGCGCCGGGCCGCGCAGGTGGAGCGCGAACGCGCCGGCCTCGCCGAGGGCGCGCAGCGCTGCCTCCGGGTAGAAGCCCTCGTGGTCGATCCTTCCTGCGATCGGCGCCAGCTCGGCGCGTGCGATGCGGCGCAGATCGCCGAGCAGGGCGTCGCGGCCGGGTATGGCGCCAGCGGCCACGTCGCGCGGCATGGCGCGGGGAAGCGGGACGGCCCCGGGCAGGGCGTCCGCCAGGGCCGTCCCCGACATCAGGCGGCGTCCACGGTCAGGGCCACAGGCTTGGTGAAGGTGTTGGCAACCGGCGACCACACCTTGGCGTGGGCGATCAGCGCGTCCAGCTCGGCCTGCGGCGCGTCGGCGTCGAGGTGCACCTTGACCCGCACCGCGTCGAAGCCGACCGGCTTGGGCGAGGTGTCGCCCGTGCCCCACACGGAGGTGATGTTGATGTCGGCCTCGAGCTCGAGCTCGAGACGGTTGATGGTGATGTTGCGTGCCACCGCGTTGGCGTGGATGCCGACCGCCAGGCACGAGCCCAGGGCGGCGAGCGAGGCCTCGGACGGGTTCGGCGCCGTGTCGTCGCCGAGCAGCACCGGCGGCTCGTCGATCACGTGGGCCGGGAGGGTGCGGATCATGTTGAGGTGGCGGAAGCGGCCCTCGGCGATGGTCCGGCACTTCAGGGTCTTGACCGCCGCCGGGTCGGCGCGGCCCTTGGCGATCAGCCCATCCAGGCCTTCGCGGTCGATCGGCTGCAGGCAGGAGGTCATCGCCGTGGCGGGCTGCGCAGCGGCAGGCGAGTCGGTCTTGGTGGTGGCGCTCATCGCGGTTCTCCATGCGGCGCCGGCAGGAACGCCGACGCTCGAAGCCTACACCAGTCCTCATCGCACAGACAGGTCAGTCTGCCCGACACCAACCAGAGCAAGGCTTGTGCCAGGGCAAGATGGCACCCGGGCCACCCCGGTCAATGCCCCGCGCTGCGCGTGCCGGAGGTGCCGGTGCGGGGTCCGTTGCGCCGCTTTGCCGGGTGTCGGAGCGCCTCGGTTGACCGGTTGCGCGCGAGTGGCGAGACTTGTCCCGCGTGCCGCAGCGTCGGCCGCGACCCGGTCCTGCCTGGATTCAAGGCAGGGCACCTCACGGAAGGCGTTTTCGTATGCAGCCGCTGCCGGACCAGGCGGAGCAGAGCCCACAGCACGTGCCGCCGCACGAGCGCATCCTTGCGGTGGCGCGCGAGCTGTTCTGCCGCGACGGCATCCACGCGACCGGGATCGACCGCATCCTGACGCTGGCCGGCGCCTCGAAGATGACGCTCTACAGCCGGTTCGGCTCCAAGGAGGCCCTGGTGCGTGTCGTGCTGCAGGAGGAAGGCGAGGCCTGGCGCCTGCGGTTCTTCTCCGCGCTGGACGCCTCCGCGACGACGCCGGCCGGGCGCCTGGGCCATGCCGTCGCGGTGCTCGGCCCCTGGTTCCGCGAATCCGGATACACCGGCTGCGCGTTCATCAACGCGGCCGCCGAGCACACCAAGGGCGAGCCCTGGATCCGCGAGATCGCCGCGGGCCACCACCGCCTCGTGCTCGCCCGCCTTGCCGAGCAGGCCCGCGACGCGGGGGCGCCCAGCCCGGACCTGCTCGCCCGCCAGATCCTCCTTGTCCTCGACGGCGCGATGGCGGCGATGATGGTCGCGGGCGACACGGCGGTGCTCGACGTGGCCAGCCACATCCTTCGCGCGATCCTGGTCCAGCACCTGCCGGCCGACGCGTAAGCCCGCAAGGAAGGCGAGGCCTCTGCCCCATGCCTGGAAGAGGGGACCCGCCAAAGGCCCGCCTCTGAAAACCTGTTGTCGGGTTCGGAGTCTCCGACGGTGCGGTTCATGCCGCTTTCGGATGCAGGTCCAGGGGCGCTGCCCCTGGCGGGTCCAGGGCAGAGCCCTGGCCTCGGCTTTCTAGCGGGACTCGCGAAGTCTCGGGTCGAGCGCCAGGTAGGCGATGTCCACCGCGGCGCTGGCGGCGACCACGAAGACCGAGGCGTAGGTCACGGTGGCCAGGATCATCGGCAGGTCGAACTGCGTCATGGCGTCGTAGGTGAGGCGCCCGACGCCGTGCAGGTCGAACACCAGCTCTGTCAGCACCGTGCCGCCGCCGACCAGGGCGCCGAAGTCCAGGCCGAACAGCGCGACCACGGTGGCCAGCGAGCAGCGCAGCACGTGGCGGAGCACGACCTGGCGCTCGGGGATGCCCTTGGCGCGGGCGGTGCGGACGTGGTCGGCGCCCCAGGCCTCGATCAGGCTGGCGCGCAGCACGCGGCCGTAGAGGCCGGCGTAGGCGGCGGCCAGCGTGGCGCAAGGCAGCGCCAGTGTGGCGATCCAGGCGAGGAGGCCGTGCGGCGGCAGGCCGGCGGGCGGCACCCAGGCGAACACGGTGCGGTGCAGCGGGCCCTGCGCCACCAGGGTCGTGACCTCGCCGAGCCAGAACACCGGGACGGAGAGCGCCAGCAGGCCGAGGCCGCCGAGCACGCGGTCGGCGATCCCGCCCGGGCGCGCGGCCGAGGGCAGGGCGATGGCGAGGGCGCCGGCGATCCAGAGCACGGCGGCGCCCCCGACCAGCGCCAGCGTCACCGGGGCGGCGGCGAGCAGGGCGGGGATCACGAGCTGGCCGCGGTTGACGAAGGAGGCGAGGTCGCGGTCCACGAACAGGTGGCGCATCATCAGGGCGTACTGCACGGGCAGGGGGCGGTCGAGCGCGAAGCCGTGGCGCACGGCGGCCAGCGTCTCCGGCGAGGCGCCGCGGCCGGCGAGGCGCGCGGCGGGGTCGGCGCCGGGGGTCGCGAAGAAGATCAGGAACACCACGACGCTGAGTGCGAAGACGACGGCGACGGCCTGCAGCAGGCGGCGCAGGAGGGCGGCGGTCATGGGGCAAGGCAAGCAAGGTTGAGGCTCTGCCTCAAACTCCGCCAAAGGCAAGCCTTTGGAATCCGGTTCTTAAGGATCGGGTTTCCAAAGGGCTCCGCCCTTTGGCGGGTCCGGGCAGAGCCCGGCCTTGCTTGCTTGCTGGTCATGGCGCGGCCCTTCGCGGGTCGATGCGGGCCTGCAGCGCCTCGGCCAGCAGGTTCAGCGACAGCACGGTGAGGCCGATCGCCAGGCCGGGCAGGATCGCCACGAGCGGGCGCAGGAACAGCAGGTCGAGGCCCTCGTGGATCAGGCTGCCCCAGCTCGCGGCGGGGGGCTGCACGCCGATGCCGAGGAACGACAGGGCGGATTCGGTGAGCAGGCTGATCGCGAGCACCAGGGGCGCGAAGGCGAGCAGGGTCGGCACCACGCCGGGCAGCAGCTCGCGCGCCAGGATGCGCGCGGGGGTGGCGCCGCCGACGCGGGCGGCGGTGACGAACTCGGCGCGCGAGAGGGCAAGAACCTGGGCGCGCACGGGGCGGGCGACGTAGGGGATGTAGGCGACCGCGATGATCAGCGTGGGCAGCAGCAGGCTGTCGGGGGCGATGTGCAGCGGGCCGAGGCTCAGGCCGCCCTGCAGCGTGACCACGGCGAGCGAGATCGCCAGCAGGAACACCGGGAACGCCCAGAGCAGGTCCAGCGTGCGGGCCAGCAGCGCGTCAACCCAGCCGCCCGCGAAGCCGGCGAGCAGGCCGAGCAGGGTGGCGGCCGCCATGCACAGCAGCGTGGCGCCGCCCGAGACCAGCAGCGAGGTGCTGCCGCCGTAGAGCAGCCGTGCGGCCACGTCGCGGCCCTGGGCGTCGGCGCCGAGCAGGTAGGCGCCGCGCCAGCCCGGGCCGACGGGCACCACGCCGAGCCCGTCCTCCTGCACCGCGAGCAGCGCCGGCGAGCCGGGGCCGGCCACCCGGCCCGCGGGAGTGGAGCGGAACGGGTCGGTGCCGGACACGCGTGCGGCGTACCAGGGTGCAGCCAGGCTGGACGCCACAATCAGTGCGAGCAGAAAGGTGACGGAGCGCATCTCAAAAAGCTTCCCACTTCTTAACGGATCGGTTAATCTCTTGATCACCCGATGACCTGGCCAAAACGCCGGCAGGACCCGTCGTCGCCTTGGGCGACGCCGTCAGCAGGACCCGCCCCATGGCACCGTTGCGCTCCGGCTGATCCAGCTCTCGCTGCCCCGATCTGCCGCGCCCCTGCGGCGCGACCCTTCCATCACCGACCATTCCCACCCGCGGTGCCTTCGCCCCGGGACGGCCGATCCACGCCCTGTTTGAACAGGTTAATGCATGTTGATCCAGACCGCCGCCGATGCTTCCTGGATCGGCATGGAGGCGCAGCTCGCGGCACACGGCTACGCGACCGGTGCGGGCGGCGGCGCGAACGTGACCGAGGCCTGGGTGTGGGCGGACGGGGCAGGCGTCGCCGTGTCGCTGATCGACGACGGCTTCGACGTGTCCGCTCCCTCGCTTGTCGGGCGCTTCGACTTGGCGCTGTCGCGCTCGTTCGCGGGCGGGGTGGCTGCGGGCGGCGTCACGGCGATCACCGAGGCGGCAGGCGCATCGCACGGCACCACCACCGCCGGCGACCTCGGCGGGGCGTCCGGGGCAAACGGGCCGGTCGGCGTGGCGCCGGGCGCGACGCTGGTGGGCATCCGCGAGTCGTTCGGAGCAGCCACCGACCTGGGGGCGCTGGCGCAGGGGCTGGCCTATGCCGCCAGCGTGTCGGACGTGGTGAACGCGTCGTGGAGCGTGGCGGCGGGCGAGGAGGACGTGGCCGGCAGCCCGGTGCTCGCGGGCTGGTCGGCGGCGGTGGCCGGCGCGGTGGCGGACGGGCGCGACGGGCTCGGCACCACGATCGTGTTCGCCGGCGGCAACGACCGCGCGGGCGGCGACGACCTCGGGCTGCACGCGATCGCGGACGATCCGCGGGTGATCGCGGTGGCCGGCATCGACGCGGGCGGCGCGGTGTCGGCGTTCTCCACGCGGGGCGCGGGGCTGCTGGTCGCGGCGGCGGCCACGGACGTGCTGACCACCATGCCCGGCGGCGGGGCGGCGAGCGTGTCCGGCACGTCGTACGCGGCGCCCGAGGTCAGCGGCGTCGTCGCGATGATGCTGCAGGCCAACCCGGGGCTGGGCTGGCGCGACGTGCAGGAGATCCTGGCGGACTCCGCGTACATGCCGCAGGCGGCGGCGGCCGGCGCGGTGACCGACGGCGCGTCGGACTGGAACGGCGGCGGGCGGCACTTCTCCGACGACGTCGGCTTCGGCGCGGTGGATGCGGAGACGGCGGTGCAGATCGCGCGCGCCTGGACCGCGCGCTCCACGACGGCGAACCAGGCGGTGGCGAGTGCCGCGGGTGCGGGCGGCACGGTCGGCGCGGGGGTGATGTCACTGGCCGCGACGGTGTCGGGCGCGCTGCGCGTGCAGCATGCCGAGGTCACGCTGGGTGCGGCGTCGCTGCCGGTGGCGGATGCGCGGGTCGTGCTGGTGTCGCCGGACGGCACGCGCTCGGTGCTGCTGGATCGCGCGGGGTTCGCGGGCGGCGCGGACCAGACCGGCGGGCGCACGGTTTCCGGTCTTGCCGTCGACTCCGACGCCTTCCGGGGCGAGGCGGCGCAGGGCACGTGGCACCTCGAGGTGCAGGACGCGGCCGGCCAGGGTTCGGGCACGCTGTCCGGTTGGTCGCTGCAGCTTGACGGCGACGTGGCCGCGGCGCCGCTGGTGTACACGCCGGAGTTCGCGCAGCTGGCGATGGCCGACGCGTCGCGCCGTGTCGTGGGCGGCAGCGGTGCCACGTCGCTGATCGTGGCGGGCGACATGACAGGAGCGACCGCGCTCGACCTCGATGGCGGCGACGGCATGCTGGACGGCGTCGCGGTGCACGTGCTCGGCGGGCTGACGAGCGCGAGCTTCGCGGGGGTCGCGGCCCCGGTCTCGGTGGCCGCTGCGCGGACGGGCGCGTGCACGATCACCGGCGGCGAGGGGCCGTGCACGATCACCGGCGGCGATGGCGCGGACGTGCTGACGGCGGGGCGCGGCGGCGGCGTGATCAACACCGGAGGCGGCGCATCGCTGGTCGACCTGCAGCCGCACAGCGTCGACGCGGACACCGTGTCGCTGCACGGCCAGGACACGGTGATGGCCGGCGCAGGCGTGGTGCACGTGGCTGCGGCCGGTCCGGGCACGCTGGTGTATGCGCAGTCGGCGACGCTCGACGTCGCGGACCTGTCGGCCGGCAGCACGGTGGTCGGCGGCGCGGGTGCCGCGACGGTGTACGGTGGTACGGGCAACACGGTGTTCTTCACCGGGCAGGGGTCGAGCTTCGTCGGCGGCAGCGGCACGGCCACGGTGATCGGGCGCGGCGGCGACACGATCTGGGCGTCTGCGGGCGGCGGGCAGTACTATGCGGGCGCCGACAGCACCGTGACCACAGGGTCGGGATTCAGCTTGGTAATGGCGGGCGCCGGCACGCTGGCCACCCTGGGCGGCGACGGCTGCGACCTGGTGGTGGCGGGCGCCGGCAGCGACACGCTGGACGGCAGCGGCGGGTCGGGCGCGCACACGGTCTTCGCAGGTTCCGGCGACGACACGATCCTCGGCGGCTCCGGTGCCGACATTGTGTACGCGGGGCGCGGCAACGCCACGCTGGCCGGCGGCACGGGAGCCGCGAACCTGTTCGTGTTCGTGGCGGGCGGCGCGGGCGGTGACAGCGTGATCACCGATTTCCGGCCGGGAGAGGACCATCTGATGCTGCAGGGCTACGCCAGCGCTGCTGCGGCGGATGCATCGTCGCACGCGATCGTAACCGGAAGCGCAACGATCCTGTCGCTCGCGGACGGGACGCAGGTGTCGCTGCTGCACGTGTCGGCCGCATCGTCGCAGCTGTTCCTGTGACGCATCGCGCACGCGCCGTGTCGCGCGCGTTCGAGGCGTGCGGGAAACGCTTGACGAAACGCTGTGCCGCACTTGCTGATGGGATGGGAAGCCGCATTGCATGCGGAGCCGATTCGCAGGCGTGACGCCATCGCGAGAAACAGGGAGTTGCCAGGACGCCATGGCCAAAGCAGACACATCCACCCGTTCGCCGCGCGGCGCCAAGCCGGTGAGCCGCGCGTTCCTCGCGGCGATCGAGGAGATCCCGGAGGCGATGCAGGCGTCGGTCGCCAAGGCGGCGCTGGCGATGATCCGCGACGAGATGAAGGTGCGCAAGGAGCGCGCGAAGATCATGGCGGCGCGTGCCAAGACGAAAGCCGCGACAGCCGCGCGCTCGGCACGGACCGTCGCGGCGGAGCCGGCGAAGGCGCCCGCGCGCGCCACCAAGGCGGCCGCGTCGCGCACCACGAACGGCAAGGCGACGGAGAAGCCGGCATCGCGCGCCGCGAAGCCGGCGTCGCGCACGGCGAGTGCGAAGGAGACCGCGCCCACGCCGACCGCGTCGCGCGCGAAGGCCGCACGCCCCGCCGCGAAGGTGGCAGCCGCAAAGCCGGAGGTCGCGAAGCCGGCTGCGGCCAAGACCGCGCGCGGCAAGGCCAAGGCCAAGGCCTCGGCGCCGAGCGAGGTGCAGGTCGACGCGGTGCACGACGAACCCGCGGCGATCGAGGCGCAGGCGCTCGAGGCGTCCGAGATGCCGACACCGCCGCGCGCCGCGCCGCGCCGTGCGCGTCGGGCGAAGACGGAGACTGACGCCGCGAGTTGAGTTCGACCGCGGTGCGGCAGGTCCGGAGGCTTTGCCCCTGGACCTGCCCAAAGGACTTGCCTTCGAAGTCCTGCTTTTCAGCAACGGGTTTCCAAAGGCCTTCTGGCCTTTGGCGGGTTTGGGCAGAGCCCAACCCTGCTCGCTTCAGGGCGTGGCCGTGAAGGCCAGCGTCGCCGGTGGCAGGCACAGCGTCATCGTGCAGGCCTGCACGTCCACACTGCCGGAGACCGGCCCTCCTGCTGCCAGGGTCGCCGTGATCCGCATGGTGCCTTCGTAGACGTCGAGCATTGCCGGCGTGAAGCTCGGGTGCAGGGCCGTCGCTGCCGGGTAGCGCACCGCGGTGGCGTCCAGGCCGGCGACGTGCAGCGTGGTCGCGACCAGGTCCGCCGAGGATGCCGGGTTGGCGTTGACGTGGTAGCCCGGCTCGACGCGGAGCGTGACCGCAAGCTTTTCGGCGCCGTCGTGCTCGTGCAGCGTGGCGTCGGCGTGCACGTGCGCGGCGGTGTCGGGCATTGCGAACCCGGCCCTGGTGGGGCTGGGCGCGGCAGCGAACTGGTGCACGTCAGACTGGCGCGCATCCAATTGGCGCAGCAGCGTGGCGCGGCCCCGCACCATCGCCAGGATCGCCGAAGGCCATGCGTCCGGGCGCGCGGCCACCGCGCCGCTGATCCACGAGGCCGCCCGCAGCGCCGCTGCGGCGTCTCCAGCTCCGTCGAGACCCAGCAGCACCGCGAT
This sequence comes from uncultured Acetobacteraceae bacterium, assembly GCA_964236585.1. Taxonomy (GTDB): domain Bacteria; phylum Pseudomonadota; class Alphaproteobacteria; order Acetobacterales; family Acetobacteraceae; genus CAXSEF01. The sequence goes on along the minus strand of CAXSFE010000026.1, from coordinate 11,575 downwards.
CGCTGCAGAGGTTCCAGAGGGTTGTGCGTCGTCGGCGGTGTCGTACGGCGGCAGGATCAGGTCGCGCGCGGTGGAGGCGAGAAGTCCGCCGCCGGGCTGCTGTGCGAAGCGGCGCAGCATCGCGTCGGCGAGGCGCTCCGCGCGCGCGTGCCACAGCGCGTCGCCGGTGGCCTGCGACAGCGCCAGGGCGCCCTCTGCCAGCAGGGCGTAGTCGTCGAGCGTGCCCTCGCCCTCGGCGCGTCCGTCGATCAGTTCGTGGTGCAGCAGGCCCGCGCGCTCGTCCCATGCGGTATCCCACAGGTGATGCGCGGCGATCGACGCCTGGTCGGTGAAGTCCGGCCGGCCCAGCCGCTCCGCGCTGCCGGCGAGTGCGGCGATCGCAAGGCCGTTCTCCGCCACCACGAGCTGCGTGTTGCGGCGCGGCTGCGGCCGGGCGTCGCGCACGGCGAGCAGGGTCGCGCGCTCCGGCGCCAGGGAGGCCAGCAGCGCCGCCGCGTCGGGCTGCGTGGTGCGCCGCAGCGTGTCGGCGATCGGCACGCGCAGCCGCAGCACGCCGCGCTCCGGCTCGCCGTGCGGTGCGGGCTGGTCGCTGCTGATCGCGTAGGCGTCGAGGAAGCGGGCGGCGGCGGGGGCGCCGAGGGCGGCCGTGATCTCCTCGCGGCTCCATAGATAGCTGGCACCCTCGGCGTCGCCGCTGCGCGCGTCCTCGGAGTTGCGGAAGCCGCCGTCGGGCGTGCCCAGCTCGCGGATCATCCAGGTGCCGGTGGTGATCGCGACGGTGCGGTACAGCGGGTCGTGCAGCAGGCTCGCCGCGTCGGTGTAGGCGCCGAGCAGCTGCGCGTTGTCGCCGAGCATCTTCTCGTAGTGCGGGATCGCCCAGGCCTCGTCGGTGCTGTAGCGGTGGAAGCCGCCGGCGAGCTGATCGTCGATGCCGCCTGCCGCCATGGCGTCGAGCGTGGCGCGCAGCCAGTCCGCAGTCTGTGCGTCGGGGTGGGCCTGCTGTGCCGCCAGCATCAGCGCGAGCGCGGGCGCGTGCGGCGACTTGCCGCCCTCGCCGGCGAGGCCGCCGTTCAGGGGATCGAGGCGCGACAGGTAGAGCTCGTGCACGCGGGTCATCCAGGCCTCGGGCGCAAGCGGCACCTGCCCGGCAGCGGCCTGCGCAGTTTGGGCATCGCGCATCGCGGCGACGGTGAGGTCTGCCTTGGCGATGGCCTGGTCGCGGTGCTGCGCCCACAGGTCGCGCTCGGTGGCGAGCAGCGTGTCGAAGCCGGGCTGGCCGAAGGCGTCGTCGTGCGGGGGAAGATAGCTGATGTCGGCGAACGGCCTGCCGTCCGGCGTCAGGAACACGTTGTTGGGCCAGCCGAACTGCCCGGCGAGCACGTCGGCCGCGAGGCCGTACAGCGCGTCCAGCTCCGGGCGCTGCTCGCGATCCACCTTGATGGCGACGAACGAGGCGTTGAGCAGCGCCGCGATCGCGGGGTCGGAGAAGCTCTCGCGCTGCATGGTGTGGCACCAGAAGCAGGCGCTGAAGCCGACGGAGAGGAAGATCGGCTTGTCCTCGCGCCGCGCCTTGTCCAGCGCCTCGGGGCCCCAGGGGTACCAGTCCACCGGGTCGTGCGCGTGCATGAGCAGGTAGGGATCGTCGGAGCGGGCGAGGCGGTTCTCGGCGGCCTGCGCGGGCATGGCGGCCGCGAGCAGCGCGAGGAGACCCAGGCCGCGCCGCAGCGCCGCGCGCCGATGTCCGCGGGCGTGGCGCGCGGAGGCATCCGTGTCTGCAGATCCGTTCATGCCAGCTCCGCTCCCGTGCGCAGGGATCATTGACACTGCCCCGGCCGTTGACGACCTAGCACGTCATGCAAGTCGGTTCGATCCTGTCGCGACGTCAGGCGCTGTTCTCCGGACTCTGCCTGTGCTGCCTGCCGAGCCTCGGCCGGGCATCGGCCGAGGCCGGGACGCCGTTCGCGATGGAGGAGATCGCGGCCGGGCTGTTCTTCCAGAAGGGGCTGGTGGAGAACGCCACCGCCGCCAACCAGGACGCCATTGCCAACACCGGCTTCGTGGTCGGGCGGGAGTGCGTCGCGGTGATTGATCCGGGGGGCGACCTTCTCTGCGGTAGGCGGTTGCGCGCAGCGGTGCGGGCGGCGACGTCGCTGCCGATCCGCTATGTCGTGCTCACCCACGTCCACCCCGACCACCATTTCGGTGCCGGCGCGTTCCTGGCCGACGCGCCGGTGTTCGTGGGCCACGCGCGGCTGCCGCAGGCGCTGGCGTCGCGCGGGCCGTACTACCAGGCGGCGCTGGACGGCATCGTCGGCGCGGGCGGGGCGGGGCCCGTGGTGCCGCCGACGCTGCTGGTGGAGGACGGAGCGAAGCTGGACCTTGGCGGGCGGGTGCTGTCGCTACACGCGCACGGGCCGGCGCACACCGACAACGACCTCAGCGTGCTCGACGAGCAGACCGGCACGCTGATGTCGGCGGACCTGGTGTTCGCGGACCGGGTGCCCTCGCTGGACGGCGACCTGCGCGGCTGGGTGCGCGAGCTCGCTGTGCTGAAGGCGATGGGCGCGGCGCGGGTGGTGCCGGGGCACGGGCCGCTGCGGCTGTCCTGGGACGAGGCGTCGCGGCCGATCGAGGGGTATCTCGCGGCCCTGCTGGCGCAGACGCGGGCGGCGATCCGCGACGGGGTGCCGATCGAGCAGGCGGTCGGCACGGTGGCGGCGGGCGAGCGCTCGCGCTGGGCGTTGTTCGACGACTACAACGGGCGCAACGTCACCGAGGCGTACAAGGAACTCGAGTGGGAATGACGGCGCTGGTCCGTCGCAACATGGCGCTGTCCGCGCGGGGCAGGCCCAAGGGGGAGAGCCGGGACATGGGACGATCCGCACTGCTGGCGCTGCTGCCGGCGCTGATGCTGTCCGTGGCGCTGCCGCCGGCGGCGCGCGCCGAGGACGAGGCGGAGCGTGACGCGCGCTGGGGTGATCTCAGCCACGCGATCTTCGGCGACCGCGTCGTCGAGGACGGTGCCGGGGTGGTGACGCTGCAGGCGCCGCCGCGGGCGCTGGACGCGGCGCTGGTGCCGGTGTCGATCCAGCTTTCGGGCGGCAGGTCGATCAAGGCGGTGTACCTGGTGATCGACGACAATCCGTCGCCGCTGGCCGCGACCTTCACCTTCGGGCCGCTCGCCGACCCGAGCGAGATCAAGCTGCGCGTGCGGGTGAACCAGTACACGCGCATGCAGGCGGTGGTGGAGACTACGGACGGCAAGCTCTACATGACGCAGGACTTCGTGAAGGCGGCCGGCGGCTGCTCCGCGCCCGCAGGCTCGAACGACGAGGAGGCGCTGAACGCGCTCGGGCAGATGAAGCTGCGCCTGCTCAGCGACTTCGCGCCGGGCAAGCCGGTCGCCGCGCAGCTGCTGATCCGTCACCCGAACTTCAACGGCATGCAGATGGACCAGGTGACGCGGCTGATGACGCCGGCGCGGTTCCTGGACAGGACGGACATCACCTACAATGGGGCGCAGGTGATGCAGGTCTCGTCGGACATCTCGCTCAGCACCGATCCGGCGATCACCTTCAGCTTCGTGCCGCCCGGCCCCGGCAAGCTTGATGTGGTCGCGCATGACAGCAAGGGCACCACGTTCGAGCACGGCTTCGACGTGCCCGCCCAGGGCACCTGAGCGGGGTCGTGCGTCCGAGACGCGGCCCGGCGGGGCTGCTGCTCGTAGCGTTGCTGGCCGGCCGGGTCGCGGCGGCGGCACCCGCGCCGGAGCCGCCAGGGTTGTGGACCGGCGAGGAGCGCGGAGCCGTGCCGGCGACGCTGTCCGGCGGGCGGGTGGTGGACACGACGGCGCTGGCGGCGCTGCTCGCGCAGGGCGGCGTGGTGGCGGTCGACGTCAGCGTGGCCCAGCGCCGGCCGGAGGGGCTGCCGTCGAGCGCGGTCTGGCTGCCGCTCGTGCACCGCGACATCGCCGGCAGCGTGTGGATCCCCGACGCCGGGCAGGCCGCGCTGGCGCCGGCGACAGAGGCGTGGGTGCGCGGGCGTCTGGAGGTGTTGACCGGCGGCGATGCGGGGCGGCCCCTGGTGTTCTACTGCCACCCGGAGTGCTGGCGGTCGTGGAATGCGGCGAAGCGGGCGGTCGGCTGGGGATATCGCGCGGTGGCGTGGTACCCGCAAGGCACCGAGGGCTGGAGCGAGGCGGGACACGCGCTGGCCTCGCCGCCGGTGGAGACACCGCCCTAGGTCGTGGGGGTCTAAGGGGAAGAAAGCAAGGTTGAGACTCTGCCTCAAACTCCGCCAAAGGCTGAGCCTTTGGAAACCTGGACTTAGATAAAGCCGGTCCAGGGGCGGCTCGCCCCCGGTCTTGAAGCAGGGGCGGGTCTGGGCAGAGCCCAGCCTTACTCCCTGTGGTCGAGCCCAATGTCCAGGACCGTCGCGCTGTGCGTGAGCCACCCCACCGAGATCAGGTCCACGCCGCTCGACGCGATCTCCGGTGCGGTCTGCGGCGTGATGCGGCCCGACGCCTCGGTGATGGCGCGGCCTGCGACCATGGCGACGGCCTGGCGCAGGGTGGGCACGTCCATGTTGTCGAGCAGCACGGCGTCGACGCCGGCGGAGAGCGCCTCCTCCAGCTGGGCGAGGGTGTCGACCTCCAGCTCGATCTTGACGAGGTGGCCGACGTGGGCGCGGGCGCGCTCCAGGGCGGTGCGGACGCTGCCGGCGATGGCGACGTGGTTGTCCTTGATGAGCACGGCGTCGTCGAGGCCGAAGCGGTGGTTGGCGCCGCCGCCGGCACGCACGGCGTATTTCTCCACGGCGCGCAGGCCGGGCATGGTCTTGCGGGTGCAGGTGACGCGGGTGCGGGTGTGGGCCAGCGCGTCGGCGATCGAGGCGGTGGCGGTGGCGATGCCGCTCAGGTGGCCGAGGAAGTTCAGGGCGACGCGCTCGGCGGTGAGCACGCCGTGGGCGGGGCCGCGCACGGTGGCGATGGTGTCGCCCGGGCGCAGGCGGCCGCCGTCGGGGATGTGGACCTCGACGGCGATCTCCGGCGCCACCAGGCGGAAGGCGAGCACGGCGAGATCGAGGCCGGCGACGACGCCGGGCTGGCGGGCGGCCAGCGCGGTGGTGGTGCGCAGGCCGCGCGGCACGATGGCGTCCGTGGTCAGGTCGCCGGCGCGGCCGAGGTCCTCCAGGAGGGCGGCGCGCACCAGGGGCTCGAGCATCACCGCGGGCAGGGAGCAGAGCGGCATGGCTCAGGCCCTCCTGGCGAGCATCGGCTGCGGCAGGGCGGCCTCGTCGCGCAGGAAGCGGGCGGCGGCGAGGGCCTCTTCAAGAGTCAGCAGCGGCAGGGCGGAGCCGTCCTGCGTGGCTGCGGCGCCGGGCTGGGCGGCGTCGGTGCGCCAGTGGCTGCCGGCGCACTCCGCGCGTCGCAGAGCGGCGACGGCGATCAGCAGGGCGACGCGGGCGGGGTCGGAGCCGGCGTCCTCCGCCTCGACGCGGGGGAGCAGCGCGCGCACAGCCTCGCGCAGGCCGTCCTCGTCGCGCAGCACGCCGAGGCCGCGCGACACCAGCGGCCGCACCGTGGCGGCGTCCGCGGGGACGAGGATGTCGGGTCGCGTGCCATCGGCGTGGGACGCATCCGGGGCTGGAGGCGAGGCCGGGCGGCGCGGGCCTGGGACGATCCGGGCGACGGTGGGCAACGCCAGGTCGGCGGGGGCGAGCGGCAGGTCGGGGGCGGGGGCGGCGCGGAGGGAGGTGGCAGCGAGGTCGTCGGCCACGAAGCGGGCGCAGGCGGCAGCCTCCAGCAGGGAGTTGCTGGCCAGGCGGTTGGCGCCGTGCAGGCCGGTGCTCGCCACCTCGCCGCAGGCCCACAGGCCGGGGACGCTGGTGCGGCCGGCGGCGTCCACGGCCACGCCGCCCATGTGGTAGTGCGCAGCCGGGCGCACCGGGATCGGCTGCGTCGAGGGATCGAGGCCGGCGGTGCGGCAGAAGGCGTGGATCGCCGGGAAGTGGGCCGCGAAATCCGCGATGCGGGTGGCGTCCAGGCGCACGCCGCCGCCGGCCGCGAGCACGCGCCACACCTCGCGCGACACCACGTCGCGCGGCTCCAGGTCTGCGCGCGCGAAGCCGGCCATCACGGGGGCGCCGGCGTCGTCGATCAGGGTCGCGCCCTCGCCGCGCACGGCCTCGCTGACCAGGGGCATCGGGTCGCGGCCGACGTCGAGCGCGGTCGGGTGGAACTGCACGAACTCCATGCCGCGCAGGGCGGCACCGGCCAGCGCGGCCATGGCGATGCCCGCGCCGTACGCGCCGGACGGGTTGGTGGTGTGGCGGAACAGGCCGCCGACGCCGCCGGTGGCGAGCACCACGCGCGAGGCGCGCAGCACCACGCTCTCGCCGCGGCGCTGGGCGAGGACGCCGCAGACGCGGCCGTCATCGAGCAGCAGGCGGCGGGCGGACAGGCCCTCCAGCACGGTGATCGACGGCGTGGCGGCCACAGCGGCGACCAGGGCGCGCACGATCTCGCGGCCGGCGCCGTCGCCGGTGGCGTGCACGATGCGGCGGCGCGAGTGCGCGGCCTCCAGCCCGACGCGCAGCGCGCCGGTCGCGTCTCGGTCGAAGCGCGTGCCGTGGCGCGCGAGCGTCTCGATCACAGAGGGGCCGGCCTCGACGATGCGGCGGGCCGCGGCGGGATCGCACAGGCCGGCGCCGGCGGCGAGCGTGTCGGCGAGGTGCAGCTCGGTGCTGTCGTCGGGACCGACGGCGGCGGCGACGCCACCCTGCGCCCAGGCGCTCGACGACAGGGTGCCGAGCGCGCCCGCGGTGAGGATCGTCACCGGCCGCGGCGCCAGGTGCAGCGCCGTCAGCAGGCCGGCGAGGCCGGCGCCCACGATCAGAACGTCGTCCTGCGACAGACGGATCTTGGTCATCTCGAGGCTCCAAAAGCCCGTGGGGCTTTGTCCGAAGGGAAAGGCAGGCAGCAAGGCCGGGCTCTGCCCGGACCCGCAAAGGGTCCGAGGACCCTTTGATCCCTTGACTTAAGAGGGGCCATCCAAGGGGCTCCCCTTGGCGGGGTCCAGGGGCAGCGCCCCTGGCCTTGCTTCAGTCTGGTCATCAGATCGCGAGCATGCGCTCGACGGCGAGGCGGGCGCGGCCGGCCAGCGCGGGGTCGATCACGACCGCGGTGGCCATGGTCTCCAGCGAGCGGCGGATGCCGGCCAGGGTGATGCGCTTCATGTGCGGGCACAGGTTGCACGGGCGGATGAAGTCCACCTCCGGGTGGCGCACGGCGAGGTTGTCGCTCATCGAGCACTCGGTGATCAGCGCGATCTGGCGGGGCGCGTGGTCCTGCACGTACTCCTCCATCATCGCGGTGGAGCCGGAGAAGTCGGCCTCGGCGACGACGGCGGGCGGGCACTCCGGGTGGGCCAGCACGGTCAGGCCGGGGTGGGCGTCGCGCAGCTCGCGGATCTGGGCGGGGGTGAAGCGCTCGTGCACCTCGCAGTGGCCGGCCCAGGTGATGATCTCCACGCCGGTCTCGCGCGCGATGTTCTGCGCCAGGTACTCGTCGGGGATCATAATGACGCGGGGCACGCCGAGCGACTCCACCACGCGGCGCGCGTTGCCGGAGGTGCAGCAGATGTCGCTCTCCGCCTTCACCGCGGCCGAGGTGTTGACGTAGGTCACGACCGGCACGCCGGGGTGGGCGAGGCGCAGCGCGCGCACGTCGGCGGCGGTGATCGATTCCGCGAGCGAGCAGCCGGCGTGGGCGTCGGGGATCAGCACGGTGCGGCCGGGATTCAGCAGCTTGGCGGTCTCGGCCATGAAATGCACGCCGGCGAGGACGATCACGTCGGCGTCGACGTCGATGGCGCGGCGCGCCAGGGCGAGGCTGTCGCCCACGATGTCGGCGACGCAGTGGAAAATCTCGGGGGTCTGATAGTTGTGCGCCAGGATCACGGCGCGACGCTCGCGCTTGAGGCGCTGGATCGCGTCCACGTCGTCGGCGAAGAACGGCCACTCCATGGGCGGCACCACGCGGCGCACGCGATCGTAGAGTGGGGCAGTGCGTTCGAGGAGGCCGGCGTCGGACATCTGGCACCTATGAACTCATTTTGAGCATAACACCGGCAACGGAGTGTAGCGACCGGGGTCCATGCCCTACCGTATTATACTGGGCACGAGTATTACGGAGTCAAGCCTCCTGGCTGGTGACACGCCGGGGTGCGCCAAGCCAGGGGCGCCGCAGGAGGCAGGCAAGGCTGGGCTCTGCCCAGACCCGCAAAGGGTCCGATGACCCTTTGATCCCTTGACTTGAGGAGGGAATTCCAAAGGCTCCGCCTTTGGCGGGGGCCAGGGGCAGGGCCCCTGGCCTTTCTTGCTGCCTCTGCCGTCACAGCATTCGGGCGAGCGGCAGTTTGGTGCCCGCGACGGCACGTTCCAGCAGCACCTCGCGGCGGAACCGGAACAGCTGGGCCGGGCGGCCGCCGGTGCCGCTGGTCATGGCGCCGGTCTCCTCCACCAGGGCCTGCTGCGCAATCAGGCGGCGGAAGTTCGGCTTGTGCAGCAGCCGGCCGGCCAGCGCCTCCACCGCGCGCTGCAGCTGCAGCAGGGTGAACTCGGGCGGCATCAGCTCGAAGACGACCGGGCGGTACTTGATCTTGGCGCGCAGGCGGGCGATGCCGGTGGCCAGGATGCGGCGGTGGTCGTGGACCATGCGGCGGCCCGGCAGGTCCGGGGCGGCGGGGACAGGGCAGAGCCGGTCGGCGGCCTCCTCGACCAGGCCGGCCTCGTGCAGCAGCTCGTAGCGCTGCAGCACCAGCTCCTCGTTCCAGGCGCGCGTGCCGGCGACGCCGAAGCTGATGGCGGCGCGGCGCTCGCGGTCGCGGCGGCGCTCTCCGGTCTCCCGTGCGGCCCAGGCGGCGAGCTGCGGCAGGATCGACGCCGCGGTGCGCTCGCCGGCGGCGTCGCGGCGGTCCTCCCAGGGGAAGTAGTCGTACCAGCCGCACCACCCGGCCTCTGCGGGGATCCTGCGTTCGCGCGTGGCCACGGAGTCCGGGGCGGGCGTGTCCGGCGCGGCGCCGGCCTCGCGGGTCAGGCCGAGATAGCTCACCGAGATCACGCGCTGCTCCTGCTCGGAGGGGCTGCGGTCGCGGTCGGCGAAGGTGTAGAGCTGTTCGACGTAGCCGAGCGGGTGGTGGGTCTGGCGCTCCACCCAGGAGCGCAGGCCGGACTGCAGCGAGCGGTGCTCGGAGGCGAACGGGCCCGCCGGCAGGGCCGCGCCGGCCAGCGTCAGGACGCGGGGCTGGTCGTCGGTGACGGCCACGATCACGGCGATCAGGTCGGCGACGACTGCCATGCCGGGGACCATGCCGGCGCGCGCGGTCATCGCGGCTCCTCGGCGCGCGAGGCGGGCGCGTCGAAGGCGGCGCCCGGCACGAAGGCGGCTGACGCGGAGGCGGGGGGGCGGAGCAGCAGGCGGTTCAGCGCGTTCAGCCGCGCGTAGGTGTCGCGCCAGGCGCTCGCGAAGGCGGCGGGGAAGGTGCCGCGCGCAGCCAGGGTGGCGGCGATGTCGGCCACGCTGCGCTCGCCGTCGACCAGGGCGAGGATCGCGGCGGCCAGCGGGGGCAGGGGCACCGGCACGCGCAGGCCGTCCAGCACCATCGGCAGCGTGCCGTCCGGGCGGATGCCGCGGGCCAGCTCGGGCGCGGGCATCTCGCGCGCCACCGGCACGGCGTCCGGGCGCATCGGGTCGGGCGGTGCGGGGGTCTCGCCGCGGCGCCGGCAGTAGGCGATGTGGGTGCTCATGTTGCCGGCGAGGGATTCGGCCAGCGCCCAGCGCTCGACGCGGCCGAGAGTGGCGGCGCGGGCGCGCAGCCTGGGGTCGGGGAGCAGCACGTCGGGGTCGTAGCGCATCGGCTCCATCAGGGCGGCCACCTCCAGCCCGGTCTCGTCGAGCAGGCCAGCGAGGGAGGCGATGTCGTAGGCGCGGTCGCGGGGGTTGAGCAGCAGGTCGTAGAGGCCGGCGTCGCCGCCATCGAGGTGGTCGCCGAAGTTCGTGTTGGCGTGCAGCCAGGCGGTGCGCGGCAGGTGGCGCATCACGCGGCGGGCGACGTCGAGGCGCTCGGCGGGCGGCTGCTCCGGGGGGGCGAGGAGGCGCAGCGCGTCCTGCACCATGTAGACGCCGGTGCGGCCGTGCGGGGCGTAGACCATCAGGCCGAGGCCGCCGCCCGGCGCCAGCACCGAGGTCAGCGCGCGCAGCCCGGCGGCGGGGTCGGGCAGGTGGTGCAGGACGCCGCAGCAGTCGACGTAGTCGAACGGGCCGAGGCCGGAATCCGCGAGGTCGAGCAGCGAGCCCTGCTCCCAGGCGATCGCGTCGTCGAGGCCGCGGGTGGTTGCGCGCGCGCGGGCGATGCGCAGGGCAGCGGAGGAGCGGTCGAGCCAGGTCACGCGGCCGGGGCGGCCGGCGCGCGCCATCTGCTGTGCCAGCATGAGGGTGCCGTCGCCGGTGCCGCCGCCGGCGAACAGGGCGCGCAGGGGCCTTTCCGCAGGGCGGGCGGCGCCGAACACCCAGTGGTCGATCTCGCGCAGGTGGCCGGGGGAGCCGACGATCAGGCGCCGCGCCTCGTCGCGGGGGTCGCGGCGGGGGTAGGGGTACGCCTCGTACTGCGCGGCCAGCTCGGCGTCGGTGCGGTCGGTCATGGCACGGCCATAGCGCGGCAGGGCGGGGTTGGGCAGTCCCGGGAAGACAGGAAGGCCAGGGCTCTGCCCTGGACCCGCCAAAGGGCGGAGCCCTTTGGAAACCCTTTCGTCAGGGGCACAGGTCGCCAGGGTGTGCCGCAGGCCTGACGTTGCGCGGGTCCGGCGGTTCTAGCCCCCGGCGGGTTCCCGTTTCGAGGACATGGGGCAGAGCCGTGGCCTTGCCTTCGCGATCCGCCGGTCGATCATCGCCGAGATGGCCTCGGCGATGCGGGCCGTGGCTTCGCGCTTGTAGGCGAACATCGGCAAAGGGTCGTCGGCGTGGACGAGCATGCCGGTCTCGACCTCGAACACCAGCAGCCGGCCGTCTGGCAGCACGGCGCAGTCCAGGCCGAAGTAGTCCAGACCGATGCGGGCCGGAATGGCGTGCAGGGCGGCGAGGGCGGGGGCGGGGAGGTGGCCGGCAAGGTCGGCGAGGCAGGCGGCTTCCTCGGCGCGGCGGACGGCGTGGCGGTCCATCCGGGCGTTGTAGTACCAGACGGCCCAGTGGTCGTGGATCGCGAGGTGGACGGGCATCGGGACGCCGTCGACGAAGGCCACGCGGAGCTTGCGGTACAGGCCGTCGGGACCGCGGCAGTCGTGGAACCGGGTGGCCTGGAGGGGCTCGGCGGCGTCGGTGGCGGCGAGTAGGCGGGCGAGGGCGGCCTCGGTGTCGACGCGTTCCAGGCCGCGGCCGGCGTGGGAACGGGCCGGGCGCACGAGCAGGGGCAGGGCGAGGCCGCGCGCGTCGCGCCAGGCGGGGGAGGCCAGCCCGGCGGCGGTGGCGGCGTGGGGCGTCGGCACCACGGCGCCGGACAGGTCCGCGAGCAGGGCGGCG
>CAXSFE010000025.1:0-34827 GCA_964236585.1 uncultured Acetobacteraceae bacterium | reverse complement strand
CCCCACGCCGCGCAGGACGCCGAAGCCCCCGGCCGGGCCGGTGCCCGCGCAGGCGCCGGCCCAGAGCTTGAGCGCCAGCAGCGCGAGCAGCACCCCGCCCACCGCCAGCGCCCAGGCCCGCGCCGCGTGGCCGGCCCCTGCGTCGCCCCGCCGGCGCGACAGCAGCGCCACGAACACCAGCAGCGCCAGCGGCAGCACCACGGCCTGGTCCGCGAGATCGGTGATCCCCGTCCAGGCCTGCCACGCCGTCATGCGCGGTGCCGGCGGGCGCAGGCCCGGCCCCCGGGCGCGATTACGCGCTCGTGTCGATCCGGCGTGCGATCGCGGATCGACAAGCCCACGCGGGCTGCCAGACTGCGCGAGGGATCACCACGCGGGCCTTCATGCCGCGTGGCGGGAGCGGAGGACGATCGCACCGCCGGTGCGACGAACCGGCCGCCATCGGGAGCGTGACGGGGATGCAGCCAGATTCGGCACAGCGGGAGACACTCGACCTCGAGCGCCACATACCGGCGTTCCTGTCGCTGCTGTCCAACAGGCTGTCGGCGACCGCCTCGCGCGAGTGCCGCGCGACGTTCGGGCTGGGCTACACCGACTGGCGGGTCATGGCCCAGATCGCCGCCAGCCCGCACAGCTCGGCCGCCCGGCTCTGCCTGTGCGCCGGGCTCGACAAGGCGGCGGTGAGCCGGAGCTTCGCGGCGCTGGCGGAGCGGGGGCTGGTGCGGCTCGAGACCTCCGGCCGCGACCGCAGGGCGGCGCTGAGCGCGTCGGGCGAGCGCATGCATGCCCGCCTGCTCGCCCTCGCGCTGCGGCGCGAGCAGAGGCTGCTGGCCGGGCTGTGCGAGCACGAGGCCGCCACGCTGCGCCGGCTGCTGCAGCGCCTGGCCGCCAACCTGCCGACGCTCGATGCCGGGACCGCCGAGGCACACGCGTGCGCCGAGGAGGCCCCGTGCGAGCCGGCGACGCTCTAGCGCCAGCAACAGATGCCGCGGGATCATGACCCGCCCGGACCCGCACAAGTCGCTACCGGAAACCAGGTGTCCAGGCAGCGGTGTCCGAAGGCCGACCTTCGGCGGAGCTTGAGGCAAAGCCTCAATCTTTCCTGCATCACCGGCCAGACATCGTCGTCACCGGTCCGAACCGCGGCGGGCCGCCAGGAAAGGCCTGTCCACACGGAGCCAAGGCAAGGGGATGGCGCGCCCGGAAAGACTCGAACTTCCAACCCCCAGATTCGTAGTCTGGTGCTCTATCCAATTGAGCTACGGGCGCCGCGGGCGGGGTGTAGCCGAGCCCCGCCGCTGCCGCAAGGGCGCGCTCGGGCAGAATCGCCGCCCGATCGGCTCAGGCGCCGAGCTTCTCCAGCTCGCGCAGCACGCTCTCGCCCATTACGCCCGTGCCGACCCGCGCGGTGCCGGGCGAGAGGATGTCGGCGGTGCGCAGCCCGTTGGCCAGCACGCGGCCCACCGCGGTCTCGATCATCGCCGCGTCCTCGTCCATCGCGAACGAGGTGCGCAGCAGCATCGCGAAGCTCAGGATCTGCGCCAGCGGGTTGGCGACGCCCTTGCCCGCGATGTCGGGCGCGCTGCCGTGGATCGGCTCGTACAGCGCGTGCCGCCGCCCGTCCGCGCCCACCGCACCCAGCGTCGCCGACGGCAGCATGCCCAGCGACCCGGTGCACATCGAAGCGAGATCGCTCAGGATGTCGCCGAACAGGTTGCCCGTGACGATCACGTCGAACTGCAGCGGGTTGCGCACCATCTGCATCGCGCAGTTGTCCGCGTACATGTGCGACAGCGCCACGTCCGGGTACTCGGCCTCGCCCAGCGCCTGCACCGTCTGGCGCCACAGCAGGCCGCTCTCCATCACGTTCGCCTTCTCCACGCTCGTGACGCGGCCCTTGCGCGTGCGCGCCAGCTCGAACGCCACGCGCGCCACGCGCTCGATCTCGTGCGTGTCGTAGCTCTCGGTGTTGAACCCCCGGCGGCGGCCGTCCGGCAGCGTCTCGACGCCGCGCGGCTCGCCGAAGTAGATGCCGCCCGTGCTCTCGCGCACGATCATCAGGTCGAGCCCGCGCACCACCTCCGGCTTGAGCGTGCTGGCATTGACCAGCGGATCAAGCACGATCGCCGGCCGCAGGTTCGCGAACAGCCCCAGCTCCGAGCGCAGCCGCAGGATCGCGAGCTCCGGCCGCACGTCGAACCCCAGGTGGCTCCACTTCGGCCCGCCCACCGCACCGAACAGGATCGCGTCCGCCGCCTTCGCCGCCGCCAGCGTGTCCTCGGTGATCGCCACCCCGTGCGCGTCGATCGACGCGCCGCCAACCAGCGCCTCGGTGATGTCGAAGCGCACGCCGCGCGCACGGCCCATCCAGTCGACCACGCGCTTGACCTCGCGCATCACCTCCGGGCCGATGCCGTCGCCCGGAAGCACCAGGAGAGTCTTGTTGGCGGCCATCGCGGGGGTCCTTCGGGCGCAGGGAGAAAGCAAGGTTGAGGCTCTGCCTCAAACTCCGCCAAAGGCCGAGCCTTTGGAATCCACTTCTTAAGTGAGGCCGGTCCAGGGGCGGCTCCCTCCAATGGCCCTTCCAACGATCCAAGCAGATCGTCGGAACCTTTGGCCACCTCCGCCTGGCGGGTCTGGGCAGAGCCCAGCCTTCCTTCAGACGCCCCCGATCCCCGGCATCCACGGCTGCGCCGCCGCCCGCTCGCTCTCGAACCGGTCGATCTCCGCGCCGCGCTGCATCGTCTCGCCGATGTCGTCGAGCCCCAGCAGCAGGCGGTGCTTGCGGAACGCGTCCACCTCGAAGGCGATCTCCTCGCCATTCGGCCGCACCACCACCTGGCGCTCCAGGTCGACGCTGATCCGCGCGTTGGCGCCCAGCGCCGCATCGGCCATCAGCGCGTCGCACACCTCGCGCGGCAGGCGGATCGGCAGGATGCCGTTCTTGAAACAGTTGCCGTGGAAGATGTCCGCGAAATCCGGCGCGATCACGCAACGGATGCCGAAGTCCAGCAGCGCCCACGGCGCATGCTCGCGTGACGAGCCGCAGCCGAAGTTCTCGTGCGTGACCAGGATCTCCGCGCGACGGTAAGGCTCGCGGTTCAGCACGAACCCCGCCTTTTCCGACCCGTCCGCCTCGTAGCGCAGCGCGTCGAACAGGTTCCTGCCAAGCCCGGTGCGCGCGATCGTCTTGAGGAAGCGCGACGGGATGATCTTGTCCGTGTCGACGTTGGCCATCGGCAGCGGCGCCGCGATGCCCGTCAGCGTCGTGAACGCCCGCATCAGCCCACGACCCCCAGCGCCCGCGCATCCGTCAGCCGCCCCGTCACCGCGGCGGCGGCGGCCATCGCCGGCGACATCAGGTGCGTGCGCCCGCCCGGCCCCTGCCGCCCCTCGAAGTTGCGGTTCGACGTCGACGCGCAGCGCTGCCCCGGCGTCAGCTTGTCCGGGTTCATGCCGAGGCACATCGAGCACCCCGCCTCGCGCCACTCGAAGCCCGCGCCCACGAACACCGCGTCGAGCCCCTCCTGCTCCGCCTGGAACTTCACCATCCCCGAGCCCGGCACCACCATCGCCCGCACGCCCTCGGCCACGCGCCGCCCGCGCACCACCGCGGCAGCCGCGCGCATGTCCTCGATCCGCCCGTTGGTGCACGAGCCGATGAACACCACGTCGACCGGGATCTCCGTCATCGGCGTCCCCGGCACCAGCGCCATGTAGTCGATCATCCGCTGCAGGTCCGCGCGCTTCGCCTCGTCGCCGGCCGCGGCCGGATCGGGTACCACGCCGTCGATCGCCACCACGTCCTCCGGGCTCGTCCCCCAGCTCACCATCGGGCTGATCTCTTCGGCCCGCAGCACCACCGTGCGGTCGTACACCGCGCCCTCGTCGGACGGCAGCGTGCGCCAGTACTCGACCGCGCGCGCGAACGCCTCGCACTTCGGCGCGAACGGTCGCCCCTCCACATACCGGAACGTCGTCTCGTCCGGCGCCACCAGCCCCGCGCGCGCCCCGGCCTCGATACTCATGTTGCAGATCGTCATCCGCCCGGCCATGTCGAGCCCGCGGATTGCCTCGCCGGCATACTCGATCACGTGCCCCGTCCCGCCCGCCGTGCCGATCACCCCGATGATCGCCAGCATCACGTCCTTGGCGCTCACCCCCGCCGGCAGCACGCCGTCCACCCGCACCAGCATGTTCAGCGCCGGCCTGAGCAGCAGCGTCTGCGTCGCCAGCACGTGCTCCACCTCGCTGGTGCCGATGCCGAACGCCATCGCCCCCAGCGCGCCGTGCGTGGACGTATGGCTGTCGCCGCACACGATGGTCATCCCCGGCAGGCTGATGCCCTGCTCCGGCCCCACGATGTGCACGATCCCCTGCTCGCGGCTGAGCAGCGGGAAGTAAGGCACCCCGAACTCCGCCACGTTGCGCTCCAGCGTCTCCACCTGCAGCCGCGAGTCCGCCTCCGCGATGCCCAGCCGCCGGTCGCTCGTCGGCACGTTGTGGTCCGTCACCGCGACCGTCGCGTCCGGCCGGCGCACCCGGCGCCCCGACAGCCGCAGCCCCTCGAACGCCTGCGGGCTCGTGACCTCGTGCACCAGGTGCCGGTCGATGTAGAGCAGGCAGGTGCCGTCGGGCGAACGCTCGACGACGTGCGCGTCCCAGATCTTGTCGAACAGTGTGCGCGGCATGGTGGGCACCCCAGGAAGAAAGGCCAGGGCTCTGCCCTGGACCCGCCGGGGGCAGGCGCCCCCAGACCCGCACAACTCAGAAAGACACCCGCTTCAGTGCGCGGGTCCGGGGGCGCCTGCCCCCGGCGGGATCAAAGGGCAGAGCCCTTTGCCTTACTCTGCCGCAGGCGCCGGCGCCGGCGCAGCCTCGGCCCCGGCGTTCGCCGGCACCCGCGTGTCGCGTGCCTTCTCGGCGATGCGCGCCGACTTGCCGCGGCGCCCGCGCAGGTAATAGAGCTTCGCGCGCCGCACGTCGCCGCGGCGCAGCACCGCGATCTCCGAGATCGTCGGCGCGTACAGCGGGAACACCCGCTCCACGCCCTCGCCGTAGCTGATCTTGCGCACGGTGAAGTTGCTGTTCAGCCCGCGGTTGGAGCGCGCGATGCACACGCCCTCGTAGGCCTGCACGCGGGTGCGCTCGCCCTCGACCACCTTCACCGACACCTTGAGCGTGTCGCCCGGCGCGAAGTCCGGCACGGCGCGCGCGGCGCTCAGCCGGGCCATCTCCTCGGCCTCGTAGGTCTGGATGATGTTCATGGCGTGTGGTCCCTCTCGATTCCGCTCAGTTACGGCCCGACGGCCGCTGTTGCAACATTCCCGCGCCGCTGCGCCCACAGGTCCGGCCTGCGCTCGCGCGTGATCCGCTCCGCCTCGCCCTGCCGCCATGCCGCGATCGCCGCGTGGTGTCCCGACAGCAGCACGTCCGGCACCCGCCGGCCCGCCCACTCCGCCGGCCGCGTGTAGTGCGGATATTCCAGCAGCCCGTGGGCAAAGCTCTCCTCGACGGCACTCTCCGCCGTCCCCATCACGCCCGGCAGCAGCCGCACGCACGCCTCCAGCAGCACCATCGCCGCCACCTCGCCGCCCGCCAGCACGTAGTCGCCGACGCTGATCTCCACCGCTCCGCGCGCCTCGATTACCCGCTGGTCGATGCCCTCGTAGCGCCCGCATAGCAGCACCACGCCCGGCCCCTCGGCCCACCCCCGCGCGTACGCCTGCGTCAGCGCCTTCCCCCGCGGCGTCAGGCACACCAGCGGCCGCCCGTCGCCCTCGCCCATCTCCGCCTCGATCGCCGCGTCCACCACGTCCGGCCGCAGCACCATGCCCGCGCCCCCCCCGAACGGCGTGTCGTCCACGCTGCGGTGCGGCCCGAGCCCGTGTTCGCGCATGTCGCGCGCGGACAGCGCCCACAGCCCCGCCGCCAGCGCCCGCCCCGCCAGCGCCTGCCCCAGCGGCCCCGGGAACATCGCCGGGAACAGCGTCAGCACGCCGGCCCGCCACACGGGACTCGTCCCGCTCACGCCCGCGCCTCCTGCCCGGCCGACGGCAGTTCGCGCGCCTCGACCTCGTCCGGCGGCACCACCGTCAGCCGCCGCGCCGCCACGTCGACCACCGGCACCGCCGCCCGCGTGAACGGCACCAGCAGCGGCGCCGCCCCGTCCCGCACGATCTCCAGGCTGGTCCCAGCCCCGTAGTCGTGCACCAGCAGCACCCGCCCGACCGCGGCCCCGTCGGCCGCGACGACGGCCATGCCCACCAGGTCGGCGAGGTAGAACTCGTCCTCCTCCGCCGGCGGCAGCCGGTCACGCGCCACGAACAGCTTCAGGTTCACGAGCCGCTCCGCCTCGCTGCGGTCCGCGACCGCGCGCCCACCGGCGTCGCGCAGCTCCGCGACCCCCACCTGGCGCCACGACAGCGTCCACCCCCGCCCGTCCCCGTCGACGAGCGGGCCGTACTCCGCCAGCGCCTCCGGCTCGGCCGTGTAGCTGTGCACGTGCACCAGCCCCCGCACGCCGTGCGGCCGGCCCACCACGCCCAGCAGGATGCGCTCCTGCGCCACTCGCTCAGCCGGCGTTGGCCGCGGCGCGCTCCTGCGCCTTCTTCTTCGGCGCCGACTGGATCGGCTGCTCCGGGTACGTCGGCATCGGCGCAAGCCCGGCCTTGCCCAGGAACTTCGCGACCCGGTCGGTGGCCAGCGCGCCCTCGCTCAGCCAATGCTTGATCCGCTCGTCCTTGAGCCGGATGCGGTCGGCGTGCTCGGCGGGCAGCATCGGATTGTAGCTGCCGACCTGCTCGATGAAGCGGCCGTCGCGCGGCGAGCGGCTGTCGGCGACCACGATGTGGTAGTACGGGCGCTTCTTGGCGCCGGCGCGTGCAAGGCGGATCTTCAGGCCCATCGTCTCAACTCCTGTGTCGAACCCGGCCCTGTGCCGCGTCCGTTTGCCCCCGTGCGGAGGCAGGCAAGGCAAGCAAGCCTGGGCTCTGCCCAGACCCGCCAGGGGCGAGCCGCCCCTGGACCGGCCTTACTTGAGTAAAGCCATCCAAGGGGCTTCCCTTGGCGGGGTCCAGGGGCAGAGCCCCTGGCCTTGTCTTCTCAGTACGGCCGCTTCTGCCCCATGCCCTTCGGCATCAGCGCCTGCATCCCGTGCCGCATCAGGCCCTTCTGCCCGAGCTTGTTCATCCGCTTCATCATCGTGCTCATGTCGTCGAACTGCTTGAGCAGCTTGTTGACCTCCTGCACCGACGAGCCCGAGCCCGCCGCGATCCGCTTCTTGCGGCTCGCCTTGATGATGTCCGGCGCCCGCCGCTCCTTCATCGTCATCGACGAGATGATCGCCGCCTGACGCTTGAGGATCGTCGTGTCGAGGTTCGCCCCCTCCAGCTGGTCCTTGATCTTCGCAGCCCCCGGCAGCATCCCCAGAATGCCCGACAGCGACCCCATCTTCGTGATCTGGCGAAGCTGGTTCGCGTAGTCGTCGAGGTCGAACGTCCCGCGCACCATCTTGCGCGCCAGCTTCTCCGCGTCCGCCTGGTCGATCGTCTCGCCGGCCTTCTCGACCAGCCCCACGATGTCGCCCATCCCCAGGATGCGCCCGGCCACGCGCTCCGGGTGGAACTCCTCCAGCGCGTCGATCTTCTCGCCAGAGCCCGTCAGCTTGATCGGCGCCCCGGTGACCTGGCGCATCGACAGCGCGGCACCACCCCGCGAGTCGCCGTCCATGCGCGTCAGCACGATGCCGGTGACGCCGACCGCGTCGTTGAACGCCTTGGCCGTGTTGACCGCGTCCTGCCCGGTCATCGCGTCGACCACCAGCAGCGTCTCCGCCGGGCTCGTCGCCTCGCGGATCAGCCGCACCTCGTCCATCAGAGCCGCGTCGATCGACAGCCGCCCCGCGGTGTCGAGGATCACGACGTCGAAGCCCTCGCGTCGCCCCACGTCCATCGCGCGCCGCGCGATCTGCACCGGCGTCTGCATCGCCACGATCGGCAGCGAGCTGACCCCCGCCCGCTCGGCGAGCTGCGCGAGCTGGAGCTGCGCCGCCGGCCGCTGCACGTCCAGGCTGGCCAGCAGCACGCGCTTCTTCTCGCGCTGGGCCAGCCGCAGCGCGATCTTGCCCGACGTCGTGGTCTTGCCCGAGCCCTGCAGCCCGACCATCAGGATCGGCACCGGCGCCGCCGCCGCCAAGTTCAGCGGCACCGCGCCCGCACCGCCCAGCGCATCCACCAGCGCATCGTTGACGATCTTGGCGACCTGCGCGCCGGGGCTGACGGAGTTGAGCACCTCCGCGCCCACCGCCCGCTCGCGCACCTTGGCCACGAAGTCCTTGATGACGGGCAGCGCGACGTCGGCCTCAAGCATCGCGAGGCGCACCTCGCGCAGCGCGTCGCCGATGTCGGCCTCGCTCAGCGCCCCGCGGCCGCGCAGGCGATCGAGCACGTCCGTGAACCTGCCCGACAATGCGTCGAACATCGCGCCACCCCAAACGAGAACACGCCGCTGCGCGAACCCTCGCGATGCGGCGTTTGATGAGCCGCGGAGGTAGGCCACGCGGCAGGGCCGTGTCAAGCAAGCAGGGCCAGGGTCTCTGCCCCCATGCTTGAAGGCGGGGACCTCGCCAAAGGCTCGCCTTTGGAAACCTCGACTTGGCCTTCCTTATATGTGCGGGTTTGGGGGCGCCTGCCCCCAGCGGGTCCCCGCTCCCAAGCAATGGGGCAGAGCCCTGGCCTTCCTGTCCTGTCTCTCCAAGGATCGCCCATGCCGGAAACGCGCCCCACCGTGCTCATCGTCGGCGGCGGCTTCTGCGGCGCTGCCGTCGCCCTGCACCTGCTGCGCGACCACCCCGGCCTTGCCGCCGACATCGTGGTGGTGGAGCCCCGCGCGCGCCTCGGCGCCGGCCTCGCCTACGGCACCGCCGACCCCGAGCACCGCGTCAACGTCGCCGCCTCGCGCATGTCGCCGTTCCCCGAGGCCCCGGACCACTTCGACGCCTGGCTCCGCGCGCAAGGCGACCCGGCGGCCGACCCGGCGAGCGTGCTGCCGGACGGCCGCCTGTTCCCCCGACGCGCCGCCTTCGGCCGCTACGTCGCAGAGACCCTGGCCGCGCACGCCGGGGCAGGGGGCGCCCCCGCGCTGCGCCACCTGCGCGACCACGCCACCGCCGCCCGGGCGGACTCTGCCGGCGTCGAGGTCACGCTGGAGCACGGCGCCACGGTCCGCGGCGACGTGCTGGTGCTGGCCGTCGGCCATACCGCGCCCGACCTCCCGGCCGCCCTGTCCGGGCTACGCGGCTCTGCGGGCCTGGTCGCGGACCCGTGGGACACCGCGCGCCTCGACGCGATCGACCGCGAGGCCGAGTTCCTGGTCGTGGGCACCGGCCTGACGGCGTGCGACGTGGTGGCCTCGCTGCGCGCGCGCGGCCAGTCCGGCCGCATCACGATGGTCTCGCGGCGCGGCCTGCTGCCCCGCGCTCGCACCACGCTGCCCGTCACGTCCTTCGGCACCTTCGACGCGGACCCGGAGACCACCGCGCTCGGCCTGCTGCGCCGCGTCCGCCGCGCCGTGGCCGACGCCGCCGCGCAGGGCCGCCCGTGGGAGGACGTGATCGCCGCGCTCCGCGAGCAGGCGCGCACGGTGTGGAACGCGCTGCCTATCCCGCAGCGCTGCCGCCTGCTGCGCCACCTGCGCCCGTTCTGGGACGTGCACCGCTTCCAGTGCGCGCCGCAGATCGACGCCCTGCTGCACCGCGAGCGCGCCGCCGGCCGCGTCGTGGTCCGCGCCGCCACCCCGCTCGCCAGCCGCCTCGACGCCGACGGCACGCCCGTCGTGACCCTCCGCCCGCGCGGGACGACGACGACGGCCGAGCACCGCTTCGGCGCAGTGGTGAGCTGCGTCGGCCCGGGGCACCGCTCCGTCGTCGCGACGAACCCGGTGCTGCGCGCCCTGCACGAGGCCGGCGTGCTGGACGCGGACCCGCTGGCGCTCGGCATCGCGGTGGACCGGCAGAGCCGCGTGCTCGGGGCGGACGGGGCCGCGAACCCGCGCGTGTTCGTGGCGGGGCCGCTGGCGCGCGGGCAGCACGGCGAGCTGATGGGCCTGCCGCAGGTCTCCACGCAGCCGCGCGAGGTCGCGGCGGGCGTGGCGGCCCTGCTGGAGAAAGGAAGGCCAGAGGCTCTGCCTCTGGACTCCGCCAAAGGCGAGCCTTTGGAAACCTGTACTTAAGTCAAGGGATCAAAGGGTCCTTGGACCCTTTGCGGGTCCGGGCAGAGCCCGGCCTTACTTCCCTTTCTTCGCCCCGAGCGGCTTGTGCGCCTTGTCGAGCCACCGGCTGATCAGCCCCGGCGGCTTCGGCGGCGTAACCGGCTTCTGCTCGACGGCCTGCTGCTTCTCCTTGGCCTGCAGCCACTTCTCCAGGCTCATGCCCGCCTTGGCGGCACGCTTCGCCTCGTAGGCGCGCTGCCCCTCGGTCAACTCCCTGGCCATGCGAACTCCTCCGTGCCCGACGCGAGCGCGGGCGCTTCTGGCAGAGCGCCCGCCCGCTCGCAAGCCGCCCGGCTTGGCCGCCGGCCGCTCCTGCCGCACCATCGCCGTGCACACCGACAAGGCGATCCCCATGGCCGACGCCGACCCGCGCCCCACGCTCGACGCCCCGGACGACGACCCCCACCTCTGGCTGGAGGAGGTCGACGGCGCCGCCGCGACCGCCTGGGTCGACGTGCAGAGCGCCGCCACCCTCGCGCGCCACGCCGACGCGGCGTACGACGCCGACCGCGACGCCGTGAAGGCCCTGCTCGATCGCACCGACCGCATCGCCTCCGTCACCCGCCGCGCGGGGCTGCTCTACAACTTCTGGAAGGACGCGGCGCACCCGCGCGGCCTGTGGCGCCGCACCACCGAGGCCAGCTACCGCACCCCCGAGCCGGCCTGGGAGACGCTGCTCGACCTCGACGCCCTGGCCCGCGAGGAGGACCGCGACTGGGTCTGGCAGGGCGCCGGCACGCTGCCCGGCCCCCACGACCGCGCGATGCTGCGCCTCTCACCGGGCGGCGGCGACGCCGTCGTCCTGCGCGAGTTCGACCTTCCCGCGCGCCGCTTCGTGCCCCCCGGACCTGCGGAGGGCGGCTTCTCGCTGCCCGAGTGCAAGGCCGACGTCGCCTGGCTCGACCGCGACACGCTGCTGCTGTCCGCCGCGCTGGGCGAGGGCATGTCGACGCGCTCCGGCTACGCCCGCACCGTGCGCCTGTGGCGCCGCGGCGAGGACCCTCTGGCCGCCCCGGTCCTGTTCGAGACGCCCGCGGACAGCATGGCCGCCTGGGCGCAGGTGGACCGCACCTCCGGCACCGAGCGCGTGGCCTACGGCGCGCAGCTCGGCTTCTTCGACACTGTTCTGCACCTCGGCGACCGCGACGGCACGGGCCCGGCGCTCGACCTGCCGACCGACATGCGGGCGGACTGGCACGGCGACTGGCTCGCCCTCTCGCCGCGCACCCCCTGGACGGCCGGCGGCACGACCCACGCGCCGGACAGCGTGCTCGCCCTGCCGCTGTCCGCGTTCCTGGCCGGCGACCGCGGCGTCGAGGTGCTGTTCGCGCCGGGCGAGCGCCAGGCGCTGCAGGGCTTCTTCTGGTCGGGCGAACGCCTGGTGATCTCCGTGCTCGACGAGCTGGACCCGGTGTTCCTCACCGCGACGCCCTCCGCCCGGGGCTGGGCGGCGGGGCGCCTGGGCGGCCTGCCGTCGGTCGGCGTGGTCAGCGTGTGGCCGCTCGACGCGCAGGCCGAGGAGGGCGACGGCACCCTGCTGGCGCGCACCGAGGCGCCGCTCACCCCCGCGACGCTGCTGCTGCTCGGCGACGGCGCGTCCGGCCTCGCGGCGCCCGCGGTGCTCAAGCAGGCGCCCGCGCTGTTCGACGCCGCCGGCCTGGTCGCGACCCGCCACGAGGCCCGCTCCGTCGACGGCGAGCGCATCCCCTACGTCCAGGTCGGCCCCGCCGGCGAGACCGGCGACGCCCCCGTGCACCTGTCCGGCTACGGCGGTTTCGGCCTGTCCACGCTCCCCCACTACAGCGGGGTCCAGGGCCGGCTGTGGCTGGAGCGCGGCGGCACCACGGTGCTGGCCAACATCCGCGGCGGCGGCGAGTTCGGCACCCGCTGGCACGACGCCGGCCGCCGCGAAGGCAAGGCGCTGAGCCACGACGACTTCGCCGCCGTGGCCGCCGACCTGGTCGCCCGCGGCGTCACCGTCCCCGGCCGGATCGCCGCGGAGGGCGGCTCCAACGGCGGCCTGCTGATCGCCAACATGCTGACCCGCTACCCCGAGCGCTTCGGCGCCCTGTTCTGCACCATTCCGCTGATCGACATGCGCCGCTACAGCCGCCTGCTGGCCGGCGCGAGCTGGATCGCGGAGTACGGCGACCCGGAGCTGCCGGAGGACTGGGCGTTCCTGGGCGCGATCTCCGCCTACCACGCGGCGGTGCCCGGCCGGCGCTACCCGCCGATCCTGCTCGCCACCGCCCGGCGCGACGACCGCGTGCACCCCGGCCACGCGCGCAAGATGGCCGCGAAGCTGCAGGCGCTCGGCTACGAGGCCCACCTCTACGAGACCGCGGCGGGCGGGCACGGCTACGGCAAGGACAACGCGGAGGTCGCGGCGTTCTCCGCCCTGGGCGCCGCGTTCCTGCGACGCTCGATCGGATGGCAGCCGGGAACGGACTGAGCCGCGGCAGGTAAGGCCAGGGGCTCTGCCCCTGGACCCCGCCAAGGGCTGGGCCCTTGGATCGCCTTCCCTAGGTCAAGGGATCAAAGGGTCCTCGGACCCTTTGCGGGTTCGGGCAGAGCCCGACCTTGCTTGCTTCAGCCTTTCTTCAACGCGTCCGGCTTGTGCACCGCCTTCTTGCCGGACTTCGCGCTCTTGACCACGACCTCGGGCTTCTCCTTCGTGGCCTTGGCGGCGTGGCCCGCCACCTTGGTCTTGCCGGTGACGACCTTCTCCACGGTCCCCTGGGTCTCGCCCTGCGGCGTGTCCCACTTCACCTTGGCGCCAGGCTTCGGGGTTGCGGTCATCGTGGCCTCCCGGTGTTGCGTGGGCCGAGGCTGCGCATGCGATCTGCGCCGGTCAACAGGCGCCCGGCGCGGGGCGAACCGCGGTGCCCGAGAGACTGTTCTGGACAGGAACCGCACCCTGCGTGACTGTGCCTCCAACGACGCCGCGGAAAGGTGTCGACGGAGGAGACAGGCACGACCCGGCAAACCGGGCAGGCCGTGACATCATGAGCGCAGACATGACGGGCAGCGACGACTCCGGCATCGGCCGGGCAGCCGGCGGCGATCCGGGCGACGCGGCCGGGGTTGCGCCGGTGCTGGAGATGCGCGCGATCGCCAAGACGTTCGGGCCGGTGCGCGCGCTGTCGGGCGTGACGTTCTCCGCCTGGCCCGGCGAGGTGCACGCGCTGATGGGCGAGAACGGCGCCGGCAAGTCGACGCTGATGAAGATCCTGTCCGGCGTCCACCAGGCCGACGCCGGCGGCGAGATCCGCCTGGCAGGCCGCGCCGTCACGATCCCGGACCCGGCCGCCGCGCGCGCGCTCGGCATCGTCACCATCCACCAGGAGCTGGCGCTGTCGCCGAACCTGTCGGTCGCGGAGAACATCTGGCTGGGCCGCGAGCCGCGCCGCCTCGGCCTGGTGGACCGTGCCGCGATGCGCGCGCGCTCGCGCCCGGTGCTGGAGCGCCTCGGCGTGGGGTTCGGGGCCGCCACGCCCGTCGCGTCGCTGTCGATCGCCGAGCGCCAGCTCGTGGAGATCGCGCGCGCCCTGGCCGGCGAGGCGCGCGTGCTGGTGATGGACGAGCCGACGACCTCGCTGTCCGCACGCGAGACCGACCGGCTGTTCGCCCTGGTGGGCCAGCTCCGCGCGGAGGGCATGGCGATCATCTACATCAGCCACCGCATGGCCGAGATCGATGCGCTGGCGGACCGTGTGAGCGTGCTGCGCGACGGCGCCTCGGTGGGCACGCTGACGCGCGACGAGCTGACCGCGGAGACGCTGATCCGCATGATGGTCGGGCGCGACCTGTCGAGCTTCTACACCAAGTCCCACGCCGCCCCCGCCCAGGCATCGGCCGCGCCGGTCGAGGCGGCGGACGCGCCACTGCTCGCCGTCGATGACATGGCCGACGGCGTGCGGGTGCTCGGCTGCAGCTTCGATCTGGCGCGCGGCGAGGTGCTGGGGATCGCGGGCCTGGTGGGCGCGGGGCGCACGGAGCTGGCGCGCCTGGTGTGCGGCATCGACCGGCGCAGCGCGGGCGCGGTGCGGCTCCACGGCCGCCCGCTCGCGTGCCGCTCGCCGCGCGAGGCCGTCGAGGCGGGGCTGGTCTACCTGACCGAAGACCGCAAGTCGCTCGGGCTGTATCTCGACATGAGCGTGCGGCAGAACATCGCGATCGACGTGGCGGACCGCGACGCGCGGGCAGGGGTGATGGACTTCGCGCAGGCCCGGCGCCGCTCGGCCGCCGCGATCCGCAGGCTGTCGGTGCGCACCAGCGGCGACGCGATCAACGTCGGCGCGCTCTCCGGCGGCAACCAGCAGAAGGTGCTGCTGGCGCGGCTGCTGGAGACCGGGCCGAAGGTGCTGTTCCTCGACGAGCCGACGCGCGGCGTCGACATCGGCGCGAAAAGCGAGATCTACCGGCTGATCGACGAGCTGGCACGGGCGGGGATGGGGGTCGTGGTGATCTCGAGCGAGATGGCGGAGATCATCGGCGTGTGCGACCGCACGCTGGTGATGCGCGAGGGCCGGCTGGTGGGCGAGATCGCCAACCGCGGCGGCCGGCGGATCACGCAGGAGGCGATCATGGCGATGGTCTCGGGGGTGGCGGCATGACCGGACAGCAGGCAAGGCCAGAGGCTCTGCCTCTGGACTCCGCTCAAGGCAATTGCCTTGAGAATCCCTTCCTCAAGTCAAGGGATCAAAGGGCCTCCGGCCCTTTGCGGGTCCGGGCAGAGCCCGGCCTTGCTTCCTCCAGGCCTGCCCCATGAGCGCCGCCGCCGAGCCCGCCGCCCGCACTGCCGCCCGGGCCAGCCTGCGCGCCCGCCTCCAGGTCCTCGGCATGCTGCCGGTGCTGCTGCTCCTGTGCGTCGGCTTCGAGCTGATGACGAACCGCTTCCTCTCGCTCGGCAACGTCTCGATCGTGGCGCAGCAGGCCTCGATCAACACCGTGCTGGCGGCGGGCATGACCTTCGTGCTGCTCACCGGCGGCATCGACCTCTCCGTGGGCTCCGTGCTGGCGGCCTCTGCGATGGTGACGATGCTGGTCTCCACCGCGCCGGCCTTCGGGCTGCTGGCGATCCCGGCGGGGCTGCTCGCCGGCGTGGCGTTCGGGGCGGCGAACGGCGCGCTGATCGCGGGGCTCGGCCTGCCGCCGTTCATCGTCACGCTGGGCTCGCTGACCGCCGTGCGCGGCATCGCCCGGCTGATCGGCAACGACGCCACGGTGTTCAACCCCGACCTCGGCTTCGCCTTCCTCGGCAACGAGACGGTGCTCGGCGTGCCGTGGCTGGTGGTGATCGCGGGGCTGGTGATCGTGGCGTCGTGGTTCGTGCTGCGCCGCACGGTGTTCGGCCTGCGGGTCTACGCGGTCGGCGGCAACGTGCACGCGGCGCACCTGTCGGGCATCCGCGTCGGGCGCATCCTGATGCTGGTGTACATGATCTCCGGGCTGCTCGCCGGCCTGGGCGGCATCATGTCGGCGGCCCGGCTGTACGCGGCCAACGGCCTGCAGCTCGGGCAGAGCTACGAGCTGGACGCCATCGCGGCCGCGATCCTGGGCGGCATCAGCTTCACCGGCGGCATCGGCTCGATCTGGGGCACGCTGATCGGCGCCCTGATCATCGCGATCCTGACCAACGGCCTGATCCTGGTCGGCGTCTCCGACATCTGGCAGTTCATCGTCAAGGGCCTGGTCATCGTGGTCGCGGTCACGCTGGACCGCCTGCGGCGGCAGGGCGGGGCACGGACTTGACCGGGACAGAGGAAGAAAGGTTGAGGCTCTGCCTCAAACTCCGCCAAAGGCAAGCCTTTGGAATCCATTCCTTAAGCAAATCGGTTTCCAAAGGCCTCGGCCTTTGGCGGGTTCGGGCAGAGCCCGACCTTGCCTGCTGCCTCCGGGCAGCCTTTCCCCGAAGGAGCGCGACATGACCCCGAAGCACCTGGCGATGGCGGCCCTGGCCGCGGCGACCCTCGCCGCCCCCGGCGCGCAGGCCAAGAGCCTGACCGGGATCGGCATCACCGTCGGCTCGCTCGGCAACCCGTTCTTCGTCGCGATCGCCAACGGCGCCACCGCGGCGGCCAAGGCGATCAACCCCGACGTGCGCGTCATCACCACGGCGTCCGACTACGACCTGAACAAGCAGTTCACCCAGATCGACAACTTCATCTCGGCCGGCGTCGAGCTAATCCTGATCAACGCCGCCGACCCGGTGGCGATCGCGCCCGCGGTGCGCAAGGCGGAGGCGGCGGGGATCACCGTGGTCGCCGTCGACGTCGCCGCCGAGGGCGCCAGCGCCACCGTGATGACCGACAACGTCAAGGCCGGCAGCCTCGCCTGCCAGGCGATCGCCGACCGCCTCGGCGGCAAGGGCGACGTGGTGATCGTCAACGGCCCGCACGTCTCCTCGGTGATCGACCGCGTCAAAGGGTGCGAGGCGGTGCTGTCCAAGGCCGGCATCACCCCGCTCTCGGACAACCAGGACGCCAAGGGCTCGCGCGACGGCGGCTTCGCGGTGATGCAGGGCCTGCTCACCCGCTTCCCCCACATCGACGCGGTGTTCGCGATCAACGACCCCACCGCGATCGGCGCCGGCCTCGCCGCCCGCCAGCTGCACCGCACCGAGTTGTTCATCACCAGCGTGGACGGCGCCCCCGACATCGAGGCTGCGCTCAAGGACCCCAAGAGCCTGGTCGCCGCCTCCGCGTCCCAGGACCCCTACCTGATGGCGCAGCGCGCGGTGCAGCTCGGCAACGAGATCATCACCGGGCACGCGCCCGCGGAGAAGACCCAGCTGATCGAGCCGGCGCTGATCACCGCGGACACGGTGGGCGCCTACCGCGGCTGGTCGGCGCCGCGCTGAGGAGCAAGCAAGGCCGGGCTCTGCCCGAACCCGCAAAGGGTCCGAGGACCCTTTGATCCCTTGACTTAAGAATAGCCATCCAAGGGGCTTCCCTTGGCGGGGTCCAGGGGCAGAGCCCCTGGCCTTGCTTCCCGTCCGGGCGGCACGGAACATCGAGACGAAGCGGGGGCACGACCCCCATCCCAGGGAGGGACGCAGCATGAGACGTCGTGAATTCGTGGCGGCCGCCGGCGGCCTGGTGCTGCTCTCGCCGCTTGCCGCGGCGCAGCCGGCGCGCAAGCCGGTCGTCGGCCTGGTGATGAAGTCGCTGGCCAACGAGTTCTTCAAGGACATGCAGGAGGGCGCGGTCCGCCACGCGCAGGAGCGCGGCGACCTGACGCTGGTCGCGGTCGGCACGCAATCCGAGACCGACATCGACGGGCAGGTCGCCGCGGTCGAGACCCTGCTCGCCCGCAAGGTGGACGCCATCGTCATCGCGCCCGCCGACAGCCGGGCGCTGCTCCCGTCGGTGGCGCGCGCGATCAAGGCGGGGATCAAGGTCGTCAACATCGACGTCGCATTCGATGCAGAGTCGATGCGAAAACGCGGCGTCGACATCGTCTTCGTGGGCCCCGACAACCGCGCGGGCGCGAAGATGTCGGGCGACGTGCTGGCACAGGCGCTCGGGCGCGGCGGCAAGGTCGTCGTCATCGAGGGCAACCCGGGCGCCGAGAACGGCGTGCAGCGCCGGCTCGGCTACATGGACGCGATCGCGGCCGGCGGGCTCGACCTGCTCGACAGCCGCACCGCGCACTGGGAGACGGAGGAGGCCAACTCCGTGTTCTCCGCCATGCTGACCGCGCACCACGACATCGCCGGCGTGATGGCCGCCAACGACTCGATGGCGCTCGGCGTGGTCAAGGCGATCGACGCCGCCGGCCGCGCGGGGAAGATCAGGGTCGTGAGCTTCGACGACGTCCCCGCGATCCAGCCCCTCCTGCGCGACGGCAAGGTCCTCGCCACCGTCGACCAGTTCGGCGCGCAGCTGGCCTCGCTGGGCATCGACAACGCGATGAAGGAGATCGCGGGCGAGACGCTGACCGGCTGGATCAGGACGCCGCTGAAGCTGGTCACGGCCGCCCCGGCCTGAGCGGGGGAGCGGCGGTGCCGCCCGACGCAGGCGCAGCGCCGCCGGCCCTGCGCCTGGAGGGGCTGACCAAGCGCTTCCCCGGCGTGCTCGCGCTCGACGGCGTCGACCTCGACATCGCGGACGGCGAGATGCACGCGCTCGCCGGGGAGAACGGCGCGGGCAAGTCGAGCCTGATCCGCCTGCTCGCCGGCATCCACCGCCCGGACGCCGGGCGCATGACCCTGGCCGGCGCGCCGTACGCGCCGCAGCGGCCGCTCGACGCGATCGCCGCCGGCGTGCGCGTGGTGCACCAGGAGTTCAACCTGCTGCCCGCGCTCACGGTCGCGGAGAACCTGCTGTTCGAGCGCCTGCCGCGCCGCCTCGGCTTCGTCGACCGCCGCGCCCTGGACCGGCGCGCGGAGGCGCTGCTCGCCCGCGTCGGCCTGGACGAGGTCTCGCCGCGGCTCAGGGTGGAGCGGCTGGGCATCGCGCAGATGCAGCTCCTCGAGATCGCCCGCGCCCTGTCCAGCCGCGGCCGCGTCCTGGTGCTCGACGAGCCGACCGCGACGCTGACCCCGCGCGAGGCTGGCCGCCTGTTCGCGCAGATCCGCGCGCTCAAGTCGGAGGGGCTGACGATGATCTACGTCTCCCACCACCTCGGCGAGATCTTCGACCTGTGCGACCGCGTCACGGTGCTGCGCAACGGGGCAAAGGTCGCCACCTCGCGCACCGTTGAAACCACCCCGGCCGAGCTGGTCCGCCGCATGATCGGCCGCACCCTGGCCGCTCAGCCGCCGCTCGCCGGCGCCGCCCCCGGCCGCGAGGCGCTGCGCGTCGAGGGCCTGCGCCCGCTCGCCGGACCGCCGGGCGCCGGGCTCGACTTCGCCGTGCGCTACGGCGAGGTCGTGGGCCTCGCGGGCCTGGTCGGCGCCGGGCGCACGGAGGTGGTGCGGGCAATCTTCGGCGCGGACCGCCGGCGCGGCGGGCGCATCCTGCGCGACGGCGCGGCGGTGCGCATCCGCTCCCCGCGCGACGCGACGCGCCACGGCATCGGCCTGCTGACCGAGAACCGCAAGGAGGAGGGGCTTGTGCTGCCGATGGCGGTGCGGGTCAACGTCACCCTGGCGCGGCTGGGCCGCGTTGCCCGCCTGGGCGTCCTGCGCCCGCGCGCCGAGCGCGACGCGGCGCGGCGCCTGGCCGGCGAGCTGGCGATCCGCCCCGGCGCGCCGGAGCAGCCGGTGGTGCAGCTCTCCGGCGGCAACCAGCAGAAGGTCGTCCTCGCGCGCTGGCTGTTCGGCGACGCGACGCGCGTGCTGATGCTCGACGAGCCGACGCGCGGCATCGACGTCGGCGCCAAGGCCGAGATCTATGCCCTCCTCGGCCGCCTCGCCGCCGAGGGCCGCGCCATCGTCGTGGTGTCCTCCGAGCTGCCCGAGCTGATGCACCTGTGCGACCGCATCCTGGTGCTCTCGCGCGGCCGCCTCGCCGGCGAGGTCGCGCGCGCGGAGTTCAGCGAGGAGCGCATCCTGTCGCTGGCCTACAGCCGCTTCCTTTAGCACGCGCCGCCACGCCCGAGGTCCGCCATGCCCGACGCCCCCCCGACGCAGCCCGACGCCCTCGCGCAGCCCGCGCCGCCCTCGCGCGCCGGCGCATGGGGCCGCCGCGCCCTGCGCGAGGCCAGCATCGGCCTCGCCCTGCTGGCCATGGTGCTGGTCTTCGTGGCCCTCGCCCCCGACTTCACCAGCGCCGAGAACGTCGCCAACATCCTCACCCAGATCACCATCAACCTGATCCTCGCCACCGGCATGACCTTCGCCATCCTGATCGGCGGCATCGACCTGTCCGTGGGCGCGGTGATGGCGCTGTGCGCAGTGGTCGCCGGCAGCGTGCTCAAGCTCGACGCCCTGCCAGACGCCGCCGCGATCGGCCTCGCCGTGCTCGCCAGCCTCGGCGTCGGCATGGCCTGCGGCGCCGCCAACGGCTTCGTCGCCTCGTTCTGGGGCATCCCGTCCTTCATCGTCACGCTGGGCATGCTCAACGTCGCCCGCGGCGCGGCCCTGGAGGTGACCAACGCCCGCACGATCTACGACTTCCCCGACGCCTTCGACGCCTTTGGCACCGCGACCGTGCTCGGCGTGCCGGCGATGTTCGTGCTCGCCCTGCTGCTGCTGGCTCTCGGCTGGGTCGTGCTGACGCGCACCGTGTTCGGCCGGATGATCTACGCCATCGGCAACAACGAGGAGGCGGTGCGCCTGTCCGGCCACCGCCCGTTCGTCACCAAGCTGCTCGCCTTCACCGTCACCGGCCTGTGCGTCGGCATCGCCGCGGTCGCCTACATGACGCGCCTGACCATCGCCAACCCGATCCTGGGCATCGGCTTCGAGCTGAACGCCATCGCCGCGGTCATCATCGGCGGCACCAGCCTGTCCGGCGGCCGCGGCTCTCTGGTCGGCACCCTGCTCGGCGCCGCGATCATCGGCGTGCTGGCGAACGGATTGATCCTGATGGGCGTCACCGACTTCGTGCGCCAGATCGTCACCGGGCTCGTGATCATCCTCGCGGTGATCCTCGACTCCTACCGCGCCCGCTTCTCGGGGCGCGCCCTTGGATAGCCCGGGGGAAAGGCAAGGCCAGGGCGCTGCCCTGGACCCGCTGGGGGCAGCGCCCCCAGACCCGCGCCCGAAAGCAGGGCGATGCGCGGCCTTGCCCAGTCCGGTGCGCCGGGCGAGGAGTCTGCCGTCACCGCATCCGGAGAGCAGCCCGCCATGAGCGATGAGTCCGGGCCGCGCCAGCCCCGCCCGATCGTGAGCTTCGGCAGCGTCAACGTCGACGTCACCGCCTACCCCGACCGCCTGCCCGCGCCCGGCCAGACGGTGCACGCCGCCCGCTACGCCCTCGGCCTCGGCGGCAAGGGCGCCAACCAGGCCGCCGCCGCCGCCCGCCTCGGCCACCCCGCCGAGCTCGCCGGCCGCACCGGCGACGACGCCTTCGCCGCCCTGGCCCGCGCCACCCTCGCCCGCCTCGGCGTCGGCACGGCCTGCCTCGCCGCCGACCCCGCCCACCCCACCGGCATCGCCCTGATCGGCGTGGAGGCCTCCGGCGAGAACGCGATCATCGTCGCCGCCGGCGCCAACGCCGCGCTCGACGCCGGCGACGTCGCGCGCGCCGGGCACATCCTGGACCGCGCCTCCGTCCTGCTGCTGCAGCTCGAGGTGCCGGTCGCCGCCTCCCTCGCCGCCGCCCTGCGCGCCCGGGCCGCCGGCGCACGCGTCGTCCTCGACCCCGCGCCAGCGCCCCCCGCCGGCCTGCCCGGCGCCCTCCTGCGCGCCGCCGACGTCGTGACCCCCAACGAGACCGAGACCGAGGTCCTGGTCGGCCTGCGCCCCCGCACCCCCGACGAGGCGCACGAGGCCGCCGGCCGGCTGCTGGCGCTCGGCGCGGGCTGCGCGGTGGTCAAGCTCGGCGCGCGCGGCGTGGCGTTCCGCACGGCGACGGAGGCGGGGTTCGTGCCCCCGTTCGCGGTGCGTGCGGTGGACACGGTGGCCGCCGGCGACTGCTTCAACGCCGGCCTGGCGGCGGCGCTCGCGCGCGGCGATGCGCTGGCCGACGCCGTACGGTTCGCCGCCGCATGCGGCGCGTTGGCGACCACGCGGCCCGGCGCGGCGGAGGCGGCGCCGACGATGGAGGAGGTGCGGGCGCTTCTAGGCTAAGGAAGGCCAGGGGCTCTGCCCCTGGACCCCGCCAAAGGCGGAGCCTTTGGAATCCTATCCTTAAGTAAGGCCGGTCCAGGGCGGCTCGCCCTGGCGGGTCCAGGGCAGAGCCCTGGCCTTCCTTGACACTCCGCCCGCCCCGGCGTGTCGTCCCCCCAACCCCGGAGCCCCCCGATGCCCCTGGAGATCGCCGTGCGCGGCCTGTTCGCGACCCCCGTGGCCGCGATCGTCCTCCCCGACGCCGACGCCCGCAACGAGCGCCTGCGCGCGCGCATCCTGGCGCGCCGCGACGAGGCGCCCTCGATCCGCTCGTCCAACGCCGGCGGCTGGCACTCCGCGCGCGACCTGCCCGAGTGGGGCGGCCCGGACGCCGACGCGGTGCTGGCGCTCGCGCGCTCGGCCGCGACGCAGCTGACGACGGACCGGTTCGGCGAGCGGGTGCGCCCGGCCTGGACGATGCAGGCCTGGGCCAACGTGAACGGCCCGGGCGAGAGCAACATCGCGCACTACCATGCGGGCTCGTTCTGGTCCGGCACCTACTACGTCGACGACGGCGGCTGCGCGTCCGACCCCTCGCTCGGCGGCGAGTTCGAGATGATCGACCCGCGTGGGGCCGCGCCGGCGATGTATGCGCCGACCCTGCGCTTCGCCGGCGAGGACGGCCTGTCCGCGGGCAGCGGCGAGACCATCCAGCCGCGCCCGGGCCTGCTGGTGCTGTTCCCGTCCTGGCTGTCCCACCAGGTCCGGCCGTACCGCGGCACGGCGCTGCGCATCTCGCTCGCCTTCAACCTCGGCGTCTGATGGACGGGCCGCCCCGCGTCCTGCCCCGCCGCCACGCCGAGATCCTGGAGCGTGCCCGCGAGGCCGGCCGCGTGTCGGTGGACGAGCTGGCGGCACGCTTCGCCGTCACCCCGCAGACCATCCGCCGCGACCTCAACGAGCTGTGCGACGCGCGCAGCCTGACGCGGGTGCACGGCGGCGCGATGCTGGCGTCCGGCGTGCAGAACCTCGCCTACGACGCGCGCAAGCTGGTCTCCCTGCCGCACAAGCGGCTGATCGGCGCCGCCGCCGCGCGCCTGGTCGCCGACCACTCCTCGCTGTTCATCAACCTCGGCACCACGACGGAGGAGGTCGCCCGCGCGCTCGGCGGCCACGAGGGCCTGCTGGTGATCACCAACAACCTTCAGGTCGCCGCCGAGCTGCACCGCCACGCCGGCGTCGAGGTGATCCTGGCCGGCGGCACGGTGCGGCGCAGCGACGGCGGCATCGTCGGCGCCGCCACCGTCGAGCACGTCCGACAGTTCCGCACCGACCTCGCGGTGATCGGCATCTCGGCGATCGACCCGGACGGCACGCTGCTCGACTTCGACATCCGCGAGGTCCAGGTCAGCCAGGCGATCATCGGCAACGCGCGCCGGGTGATGCTGGTCAGCGACGGCAGCAAGTTCCTCCGCTCCGCCCCCGTGCGCATCGCCCACCTGTCCGACATCGACGTGCTGGTGACCGACCGCCTGACCCCCGCGGCGGCCGCGCTGTGCGAGGCCAACGGCGTGGAGGTCGTCGCCGCGGGCGGCCCGACGGAGCCCGATGAGTGTTCGAGCGAAGGTTCGCATTGAGCGCTTGGCGCCGCGAAAATTTCGGTCTAGCGTTCGTTTCGCGAGACGCCCCAGAAGCGCCCGCGAGGAAGTCCCCGACCCATGATCCACGCCCGCGTCCCCATGACCCGTCCCGCCCGATGACCCGCCTCCCGGCCCAGCCGTTCGACATCGCGGTGATCGGCGGCGGCATCAACGGCTGCGGCATCGCCCGCGACGCCGCCGGGCGCGGCTGGTCGACCGTGCTGTTCGAGGCCAACGACCTGGCGTCGGCGACCTCGTCGGCCTCGACCAAGCTGGTGCACGGCGGCCTGCGCTACCTCGAGTACTACGAGTTCCGCCTGGTGCGCGAGGCGCTGATGGAGCGCGAGGTGCTGTGGGCCATCGCCCCGCACATCGTCTGGCCGCTGCGTTTCGTGCTGCCGCACCACAAGGGCCTGCGCCCTGCCTGGCTGCTGCGCCTCGGCCTGTTCCTCTACGACCACCTCGGCGGCCGCAGGCTGCTGCCCGCGACCCGCACCCGCCGCCTGCGCCACGACCCCGCCGGCCGCATGCTCAAGCCCGAGTACACGCTCGGCTTCGAGTACTCGGACTGCTGGGTCGAGGACTCGCGCATGGTCGTGCTCAACGCGCGCGACGCCGCCGAGCGCGGCGCCCAGGTCGAGACCCACACGCGCTGCACCTCCGCCTCGCGCGCCGGCGGCTTGTGGGAGCTGACCACGCAGCGCGCCGGGCAGGAGCCGCAGGTGGTGCGCGCCCGCGCCCTGGTGAACGCCGCCGGGCCCTGGGTCGCCCAGGTGCTGCAGGGGGTGATCCGCTCCAACACCCCGGGCAAGGTGCGCATGGTCAAGGGCAGCCACATCGTGGTGCCCCGCCTCTACCCGGAGGACCACAGCTACATCTTCCAGAACGCGGACAACCGGATCTTCTTCGTCATCCCCTACGAGCAGGACTTCTGCCTGATCGGCACCACCGACCTCGACTACCAGGGCGACCCCGCCGAGGTGCACGCCTCGCCCGAGGAGATCGCCTACCTGTGCCGCGGCGCCAGCGACTACCTCGCCACCCCCGTCACCCCCGACCAGGTCGTGTGGACCTACTCCGGCGTCCGCCCCCTCTACGACGACGGCGCGTCCAAGGCGCAGGCCGCGACCCGCGACTACACGCTGGAGCTGGACGCCCCGGACGGCGGCGCCGCCCAGCTCTCCATCTTCGGCGGCAAGATCACCACCTACCGCCGCCTCGCCGAGGCCGCGCTGGAGAAGCTGGCACCCCACCTCCCGAAGCCGCAGGGCCTGCCCGCCGGCTGGACCGGCCGCCACGCCCTGCCCGGCGGCGACTTCCCCACCGACGGCTTCGAGCCCGCGCTCGCCGCCCTGTGCGCGCGATACCCGTTCCTGGCCGAGCACACCCTGCGCCGCCTGCTGCGCGCCTACGGCACCTGCGTGTCCGAGCTGCTCGGCGACGCGACCTCTGCCGAGGCGCTCGGCCCGGTGATCGCCGCCGACCTCACCGAGGCCGAGCTGCGCTACCTGGTGCGCCGCGAGTGGGCGCGCACCGCCGCCGACGTGGTGTGGCGCCGCAGCAAGCTCGGCCTGCGCATGGACCGCGCCGGCATCGCCGCCGTGGACGCCGCCCTGGCCGCGATGACCGCGCGCGCCGAGGTGGCCGCGTGAGCCTGCAGCTCGACGGCATCGGCTTCGTGCGCGGCCCCGACACGCTGATCCGCGACGTCTCGCTCACCCTCTCGCGCGGCGCGCTGCACGTGCTCCTCGGCCCGACGCTGGCCGGCAAGACCACGCTGATGCGCCTGATGGCCGGCCTCGACACCCCCACCAGCGGCCGCCTGCGGCTCGACGGCCGCGACATCACCGGCACCCCGGTGCGCCGCCGCTCCGTCGCCATGGTCTACCAGCAGTTCGTCAACTACCCGACGCTGAGCGTCTACGAGAACATCGCCTCCCCCCTGCGCGTCGCAGGCGTCCCCCGCGCCGAGATCGAGTCCCGCGTCCGCCACGCGGCAAAGCTCCTCCGACTGGAGCCGATGCTCGCCCGAATGCCCGCGCAGCTCTCCGGCGGCCAGCAGCAGCGCACCGCGATCGCCCGCGCCCTGGTCAAGCGCGCCGAGCTGGTGCTGCTCGACGAGCCGCTCGGCAACCTCGACTACAAGCTGCGCGAGGAGCTGCGCGAGGAGCTGCCCCGCCTGTTCGCCGAGTCCGGCGCGATCCTGGTCTACGCCACCACCGAGCCCGCAGAGGCCCTGCTCCTCGGCGGCGAGACCGCGGCGCTGGCCGAGGGCCGCGTCGTGCAGTTCGGCCCCACCGCCGCGCTCTACCGCCACCCCCGCACGCTGGAGGCCGCCCGCGCCTTCTCCGACCCCCCGCTCAACGAGCTGGCCCTGGAGAAGCGCGGCGCCACCGCCTCGACCCCGCTCGGCCAGCGCCCCGTGCCCGCGGCGCTCCGCGGCCTGCCCGACGGCGCCTACCGCCTGGGCTTCCGCGCCGACGCCGTCCTGCAGGGCCCGCCCCCTCCCGGCGGCCTCGGCTTCGACGGCACGGTGTCCGTCACCGAGATCAACGGCTCGGAGAGCTTCGTGCACGTGCAGACCCCGGCCGGAAGCTGGGTGTGCCTGATCCCCGGCGTGCACGGCCTCCAGCCCGGCGAGCCCGTCGCGATGCACGTCGACCTGGCCCGCGCCTTCGTGTTCGACGCCCGGGGCGCGCTCGCCGCCACCCCCGAGATGGCGGAGGCGGTCTGATGGCCACGATCACGCTCGACGGCGTCGGCCACGCCTACGGCCCCGCGCGCACCGACGCCGACTACGCGCTCAAGCCGATCCGCCACGTCTGGCAGCAGGGCAGGGCGTACGCGCTGCTCGGCCCCTCGGGCTGCGGCAAGACCACGCTGCTCAACATCATCTCCGGCCTGGTGATCCCGTCGCACGGCCGCCTGCTGTTCGACGGCGCCGACGTCACCCGCCTGCCGACCGAGCGCCGCAACATCGCCCAGGTGTTCCAGTTCCCGGTCATCTACGACACCATGACCGTCGCCGAGAACCTCGGCTTCCCGCTGCGCAACCGCGGCGTCCCCCGCGCCGCCATCGCCGCCCGCGTCGCCGAGATCGCCGCCATGCTCGACCTCACGCCCGACCTGCACCGCCGCGCCCGCGGCCTGGGGGCCGACGCCAAGCAGAAAATCTCGCTCGGCCGCGGCCTGGTGCGCGCCGACGTCGCCGCCGTGCTGTTCGACGAGCCGCTGACCGTGATCGACCCCGCGCTGAAGTGGCAGCTCCGCTCCAAGCTCAAGGCGGTGCACCGCGCGCTCGACCTGCTGATGATCTACGTCACCCACGACCAGACCGAGGCGCTGACCTTCGCCGACGAGGTCGTCGTGATGAACGAGGGCCGCGTCCTGCAGATCGGCACGCCTGCGGAACTGTTCGAGGCCCCCGCCCACACCTTCGTCGGCTATTTCATCGGCTCGCCCGGCATGAACCTGCTCCCCGCCACCGTCCACGGCCGGGAGGCCCGCGTCGACGGCCACGCCGTCCCGCTCGCCTCCGCCTACGCCCCGCTGCCGGACAGCGGCGTGCAGCTCGGCATCCGCCCCGACTTCGCCACCCTCTCCGCCAACGACGGCCTGCCCGTGCAGGTGCAGCGCGTCGAGGACCTCGGCCGCCGCCGCCTCGCCCGCGTCACCCTGGGCGCGCACAAGCTGGTCGCGACCATGCCCCCCGGCCTGACCCTGCCCGGCTCCGAGGCCTTCGTCCGCCTCGACCCCGCCAGCCTGCACGTGTTCGCCGACGACCTGCGCGTCACCGGAGCGGCCGCATGAACGACAAGCCGGTCAGCAACCGCGCCTGGCTCCTCGTCCTGCCCGTGATGGTCTTCGTCCTGTTCTCCTCGCTGATCCCGATGATGACGGTGGTGAACTACTCGGTGCAGGACTCCATGGGGCAGAACTCGTTCTTCTGGAACGGCTCCGCCTGGTTCCACGACCTGCTCACGCCGTCCACCGACATCGGTGGCCGCTTCGCCGGCGCGCTCGTGCGCAACCTGCTGTTCTCCGGCGTCGTGCTGCTGATCGAGATCCCGCTCGGCATCCTCGTCGCCCTGTCCATCCCCAAGCAGGGCTGGGCTGTCGGCGCCGTCCTCGTCGCCATGGCGCTGCCCATGCTGATCCCGTGGAACGTCGTCGGCACCATCTGGCAGATCTTCGCGCGCGCCGACATCGGCCTCCTGGGCGCAGCCCTGACCGGCTTGCACGTCCCGTTCAACGACACGCAGGACCCGCTGTCGGCCTGGTGCACGATTGTCGTGATGGACGTCTGGCACTGGACGTCCATGGTCGCCCTGCTGTGCTACGCCGGCCTGAAGGCGATCCCCGACGCCTACTACCAGGCCGCCCGCATCGACGGCGCCCGCCGCTGGTCGGTGTTCAGCAACATCGAGCTGCCCAAGCTGCGCCGCGTGCTGATCATCGCCGTGCTGCTGCGCTTCATGGAAAGCTTCATGATCTACACCGAGCCCTCCGTCGTCACCGGCGGCGGCCCGGGCGAGGCCACCAGCTTCCTCTCGCTCGACCTGGTCAAGATCGCGCTCGGCCAGGTCGACCTCGGCAACGCGGCCGCCCTCTCGCTGGTCTACAACCTGATCACGCTGACGGTCTGCTGGGTGTTCTTCACCACCATGACCCAGCTCGACGCGCGGGGCGACGCATGAACCCCGAAGCAGGCAAGGTTGAGGCTCTGCCTCAAACTCCGCCAAGGGAAGCCCCTTGGATGGCTTCCCTTAAGTCATGCCGGTCCAGGGGCGGCTCGCCCCTGGCGGGTCCGGGCAGAGCCCGGCCTTGCTTCCTTCCGGACGTCTCAGCATGACCCGCCGCCTCGTCCTCGCCGCCTACCTGCTCGTCCTGGCCCTGCCGATCTACTGGCTCGTCAACATGAGCTTCAAGGACAACGAGGAGATCACCTCCTCGCTGACCTTCTGGCCGCACCGCCCGACGCTCGACCACTACGCGCACATCTTCACCGACCCCGCCTGGTACGGCGGCTTCGTGCACTCCCTGACCTACGTGTTCCTCAACACGGTGATCTCGGTCGGCGTTGCCCTGCCCGCCGCCTACGCCTTCAGCCGCTACCGCTTCCTCGGCGACAAGCACCTGTTCTTCTGGCTGCTGTCGAACCTGATGGCCCCGCCGGCCGTCTACGCGATGCCGTTCTTCAACCTCTACTCCGCGGTCGGCCTGTTCGACACCGTCTGGGCCGTGGCGCTGGCGCAGTGCCTGTTCAACGTGCCGCTCGCGGTGTGGATCCTGGAGGGCTTCATGTCCGGCGTGCCCCGCGAGATCGACGAGACCGCGGCGCTCGACGGCTACTCCTTCCCGCGCTTCTTCGTGCGCATCTTCATCCCGCTGATCGCCAACGGCATCGGCGTCGCCGCGTTCTTCTGCTTCATGTTCTCCTGGGTGGAGCAGCTGCTCGCCACCACGCTCACCACCGTCGACGCCAAGCCGTTCGTCGCCGTGATGACCCGCACCTACTCCGCCGCCGGCATGGACTGGGGCCTGCTGGCGGCCGCCGGCGTGCTGACGATGATCCCCGGCGCCATCGTGATCTGGTTCGTGCGCAACAACATCGCCAAGGGCTTCGCCCTTGGCCGGGTGTGAGCGCGATGGCAGGGCAGGGGACGCTCGCCTGGATGGCCTGGACCTGGCAGACCGGGCTGTTCTTCGCGGCCATCGCCACCGCGCTGGCCGTGCTGACGCTGCTCGCCGTCTGGCGCCCGGAGAAGCCGCGCCGCGGCATCCTCGGCTTCCCGACCACGCGCGGCGACCGCTTCTTCGTCTCGCTGCTGGGCACGGCCTACATCTTCATCGCCTACCTGCGCCTGGGCGGCGATACCCTCTGGCTCCCGTTCGCGGCCGCGCTGGCGTTCGCGGTCGCGATGTTCCGGCTGGCGTGATGCCATGCGAACTCGAAACGAAAGGCAGGCAAGGCCGGGCTCCGCCCAGACCCGCAAAGGGTCCAAGGACCCTTTGATCCCTTGACTGAAGGGAAGCCATCCAAGGGGCTTCCCTTGGCGGGGTCCAGGGGCAGAGCCCCTGGCCTTCCTTCCTCCGCCGGGCCAGCATCGCAGCGCTGGCGCAACGACGTGCCTGACGAGAAGAACGCCGCGAAGCGGCACTGCAGGGAGAGAGAGCGATGAAGAGACGCGAGGTCCTGATCGGGGCGGCCGCCGTCGGCGCCGGAGTCCTCATCAAGAGCGGCACCAGCCACGCACAGCAGGTCGACGCCGCCAAGCGCTGGATCGACACCGAATTCCAGCCGTCCACGCTGTCCAAGGACGAGCAGATGGCCGAGATGGAGTGGCTCATCAAGGCGGCCAAGCCGTTCGCGGGCATGCAGCTCAACACCGTCTCGGAGATCCTCAAGGTCCACGACTACGAGTCCAAGACCCTGACCCGCGCGTTTGCCGAGATCACCGGCATCAAGGTCAACCACGACCTGATGGACGAGGGCCTGCTCGTCGACAAGATCGAGGTCGAGATGCAGTCAGGCCGCCCGGTCTACGACTTCTGGATGAACGACTCCGACTTCATCGGCACCCACCCGCGCTACGGCGACATCGTCGGCGGCTCGCTCACCGACTTCATGGCTAACGAGGGCAAGGACGTCACCAGCCCGACGCTCGACCTGCCCGACTTCATGGGCCTGTCGTTCGGCACCTTCACCGACGGCAAGCTCTACCAGCTCCCCGACCAGCAGTTCGCCAACCTCTACTGGTTCCGCCAGGACTGGTTCCAGCGCCCCGACCTGAAGGTCGCGTTCAGGAAGCAGTTCGGCTACGACCTCGGCGTGCCGGTGAACTGGTCGGCCTACGAGGACATCGCCGACTTCTTCACCAACACCGTCAAGGAGATCGACGGCGTGCGCGTCTACGGCCACATGGACTACGGCAAGAAGGACCCCTCGCTCGGCTGGCGCTTCACCGACGCCTGGCTGTCCATGGCCGGCGCCGGCGACCGCGGCCTGCCCAACGGAAAGCCCGTCGACGAGTGGGGCATCCGCATGGAGGACGGCATCCCGCGCGGCTCCTCGATCACCCGCGGCGGCGACGCCAACGGCCCCGCCGCGGTCTACGCGCTGACCAAGTACGTCGAGTGGCTGAAGAAATACGCGCCGCCCGAGGCCGCCGGCATGGACTTCCTCGAGTCCGGCCCCGTCCCCGGCCAGGGCCACATCGCCCAGCAGATCTTCTGGTACAGCGCCTTCACCGACAGCCTGACCAAGCCCGGCCTGCCGGTGATGAACGACGACGGCACGCCGAAGTGGCGCATGGCGCCGAGCCCGCACGGCCCGTACTGGAAGGAGGGCATGAAGCTCGGCTACCAGGACACCGGCTGCTGGACGATGCTGAAATACGCGCCGATCGAGCGCACCAAGGCCGGCTGGCTCTACGCCCAGTTCTGCACCTCCAAGACGGTGACGCTGAAGAAGGCCCTGGTCTCGCTGCACCTGATCCGCGAGAGCGACGTCTGGTCGCAGGCGCTCACCGACCTCGCCCCCAAGGTCGGCGGCCTCGTCGAGTTCTACCGCAGCCCCGCCCGCAAGCAGTGGACACCCACCGGCGTCAACGTCCCCGACTACGGCAAGATGGCGCAGGTCTGGTGGCAGAACGTGTCCAACGCGATCTCCGGCTCGGTCACGCCGCAGCAGGCGATGGACGGCCTCGCCCGCGACCAGGACGCCATCATGACGCGCCTGCAGCGCTCCGGCGTGCAGGGCAAGCTCGGCCCGGTGATGAACGAGGAGCGCGACGCCGAGTACTGGTACGCGAAGGCGGAGAAGGACGGCAACCTTGCCCCCCAGCGCAAGCTCGCCAACGAGAAGCCGCAGGGCGAGACCGTGGACTACGACACGCTGCTCAAGACCTGGGCCGCGATGCCGCCGCCCAAGCGGACCTGAGACCAGGGCCGTCGATGACCCGTCGAAGCAGGCAAGCCTGGGCTCTGCCCAGACCCGCAAAGGGTCCGAGGACCCTTTGATCCCGCTCCTTAAGTGCAGGATTCCAAAGGGCTCGCCCTTTGGCGGGGTTCGGGGCAGCGCCCCGACCTTGCTTGCCTGCCTGCCTGCCATCGCCCCGATGCGGCGCGCCCACCCTCAGGACGGCGCACCGTGAGCGGCCACGTGCTCGCCATCGACCAGGGCACCACCTCCACCCGCTCGATGGTCTTCGGCCCCGGCCTGGAGGTGGTCGCAACCGCCCAGCGCGAGTTCGCCCAGTCCTACCCCCGCCCCGGCTGGGTCGAGCACGACCCCGAGCTGCTGTGGTCCACCACGCTCGACACCGCGCGCGAGGCCCTTGCGCGCGCCGGCCTGGACGGCACGGGCCTCGCCGGCATCGGCGTCACCAACCAGCGCGAGACCGCCGTCGTGTGGGACCGCGAGACCGGCCGCGCCATCCACAACGCCATCGTCTGGCAGGACCGACGCACCGCGCCCGCCTGCGCCGCCCTGGAGGCCGCCGGCCACGGCCCCCGCGTCGCCGCCATCACCGGCCTGCGCCTCGACCCGTATTTCTCGGCCACCAAGATCGGCTGGATCCTCGACCACGTCCCTGGCGCCCGCGCCCGCGCCGAGGCCGGCCAGCTCGCCTTCGGCACCGTCGACAGCTTCCTGCTCTGGCGCCTCACCAACGGCACCGTCCACGCCACCGACGCCACCAACGCCGCGCGCACCCTGCTCTGCGACATCGCCACCGGCGCCTGGCACGACGACATGCTCGCGCTGTTCGCCATTCCCCGCGCGATGCTCCCCGAGATCCGAGACAGCGCCGGCCCCTTCGGCACCACCTCCCTGTTCGGCGGCAGCGTCGCCATCCGCGGCATCGCCGGCGACCAGCAGGCCTCGCTGATCGGCCAGGCCTGCT
The DNA here is from genome assembly GCA_964236585.1 of uncultured Acetobacteraceae bacterium. Taxonomy (GTDB): domain Bacteria; phylum Pseudomonadota; class Alphaproteobacteria; order Acetobacterales; family Acetobacteraceae; genus CAXSEF01. The sequence goes on along the minus strand of CAXSFE010000025.1, from coordinate 2,353 downwards.
TCACCCCCGGCATGGTCAAGGCCACCTTCGGCACCGGCGCCTTCGTGTTGCTCAACGTCGGCGACGCCCCGGTCCCCTCCACCCACCGCATGCTCTCGACCATCGCCTGGCAGCGCCGCGGCCGCCGCGCCTATGCGCTGGAGGGCTCGATCTTCTCCGCCGGCGCCGGCGTGCAGTGGCTGCGCGACGGCCTCGGCCTGGTCGAGCACGCCGCCGACACCGGCCGTCTCGCCGCCGAGGCAGACCCCGACCAGGACGTCTACCTCGTGCCCGCCTTCACCGGCCTGGGCGCGCCGCACTGGAACAGCGACGCCCGCGCCACCCTCACCGGCCTGTCCCGCGGCACCACCCGCCGCGAGCTGGCCCGCGCCGTCCTCGAGGGCGTCGCCTACCAGACCCGCGACCTGCTCGACGCCATGCTCGGCGACGCCGGCCACGCGGGGAAGGTCGTCCTGCGCGTCGACGGCGGCCTGACCGCGAGCGACTGGGCCATGCAGTTCCTCGCCGACATGCTCGGCACCGGCGTCGACCGCCCGCAGTGCCTGGAAACCACCGCCCTCGGCGCCGGCTACCTCGCCGGCCTCGACGCCGGCCTCTACCCGGAGCCGGACTTGTTCCAGCGGCGCTGGGCGCTGGAACGCAACTTCGCCCCCGCCCTGGACGAGGCGACCCGCGCCCGCAAATACGCCGGCTGGCAGAAGGCGGTCGCGCAGACGCTGCACAGCCCGTAAGACAGCAAGGCCAGGGGCTCTGCCCCTGGACCCCGCCAAGGGAAGCCCCTTGGATGGCTTTGCTTAAGTGAAGCCGGTCCAGGGGCGGCTCGCCCCTGGCGGGTCTGGGCAGAGCCCAGCCTTCCTTCGGACCCCGCCCCATGCGCATCACCTTCCGCTGCGACCCCGCCCTCCTCGCGACCCTCCCGCGCCCCTGCGCCGCCGCCGAGGCGCTGCCCGCCTGGCTGCGCGCGATGCCCCGCGCCGCGGCCTCCGCGATGCACCCCGAGCCGGTGCGCACCGTCAAGCAGTGCCCGCCGTTCGTGGACGCGATGTCGCACGGCTTCGTCGTCCCGCTGCCCTGCGACGTGCAGGTCCGCGCCGGCACGCTGTCCTGGAACTGGGACCTGCCGCCGCTGGCCGCCGCGCACCACCCGCGTGCGCCGGTCAGCTTCCACGCGCCCGCGCAGGTCGAGGGCACGCCGTTCCACGCCGCGGACCAGGTGGTGGTGAAGTTCAACTGCTTCTGGACGGTGAGCCTGGAGCCGGGCTGGTCGCTGTTCGCCACCCACCCGGTCAACCGCCCCGACCTGCCGTTCCGCCTGCTCAGCGGCCTCGTGGAGTCCGACCGCTTCGACGCGGTGGGCCTGCTGTTCCCCGGCGTCTGGCTCGACCCCAGCTTCGAGGGCACGCTCGCCCGCGGCACCCCGGTCGCGCAGTGCTTCCCCGTGCCGCGCGCCGCCCCCGAGCTGGTGCACGAGGCGTTCGACGCCGACGCGGTGCGCCGCTATGACGCGCTCGCCGAACGCCTGCTCACAGGCCCCGGCGTCTACCGCAGGTCGTTCCGGTCAGGCGCGCGCGGCGAGGTCGCGCTCCAGGGCGGAGGGCCGCAGCCAGACCCGCCCGACCCGGCCTGACGCCAGCGCCTGCGCGACCCGCCCGAAGCTCGCGGGCCGCAGCCGCCACGCGCGCGCATACGCGTCCATCGCCCCCGCCAGGTCGCCGCAGTCCTGGCACGCGACGCCGAGGTTGAACGCCGCCTCGTGCAGCCCCGGCTCCGCCCGCAGCGCCGCGCGGAACGCCGGCACCGCCCCTGCCGCATCCCCGAGATCCTGGCAAACCAGCCCGAGCGCGAACCACGCGTGGCCCGCGGACGCGTCGCGCGCAGTGGCACGGCGCAGCGCCTCGCGCGCCTCCCCGAGCCGCCCGAGCCGGCGCAGCACCAGCCCGAGCCGCACCGCCACCGCCCCGCCGGCCGCGCGCCCCTCCATCGCCGCATACCCCTCCGCCGCCCGCCCGAACGCGACGCGCGCCGCCCCGGGGCTGGCGGCGAGCAGCGCCTCGCCCAGCTCCTCCCACCCCGGGGCGAACCCGGGAAAGCCGTCGAGCAGGGGCAGCAGGTCGCGCGCCTCCGCGTCCTGCCGGTCCAGCAGCAGGCAGCACAGCAGGAACAGCGGCCCCGGCTCGCCGGGCATCCGCGTGCGGGCGTCGCGCGCCAGCGCCAGCGCGTCCTCACCCCGCCCCCCGTCGCGCGCCGCCCGCGCCCTGGCCAACACGCCAGCCGCCCCCGACCCTGGGGAGAGCATCCCGGCGTCAGGACCCGACGAACGTCGGCGTGAACGGGAAGCTCTTGCCGGGATGCC
>CAXSFE010000024.1:0-34846 GCA_964236585.1 uncultured Acetobacteraceae bacterium | reverse complement strand
GGCGTCGGCCGACGCGCCGCGCAGCTCCGCCAGCGACCGTTCCAGCCGGGTCCACACGGCGGCGGGCGGCGCGCGCTCCGCCACCAGGGCCGACAGCGGCAGCAGCCGGCGCTCCCAGTCCGTGACCTCGCGGGCGAAGCCGGGCTCGGCCGCGAGGCGGCGGCGCGCCTCGGCCATCGCCGGGAGGTCGAGGCAGCCCAGCACGTACTCGGCGGCCAGGTCCTCCGGCGGCTCGCCGGAGTCCGGTCCGTCGTCCCGGAGGCCGGGGGGCCCGCTCATCGGTCGAGACACGCGCGAAGGGCGGCGAGGCCGCGGCGGATGCGCGACTTCACCGAGCCGAGCGGCGCGCCGAGGCGCTCGGCCAGTTCGCTGTGCGTCAGGCCGTCCATGAACGCGAGGCAGATCAGCGAGCGGCGGTCCTCGTCCAGCTCGCCCAGGCAGCCGTGCAGCGCCGTCGCGTCGTCGCGCGCCAGCAGGTCGGCCAGCGCGCCGGGCGCGGGGTCCGCCTCCTCGGGCAGGTCGGCGCCGGCCACCTCGCGCACCCGCCGGCGCGCCAGGTCGAGCGCGCGGTAGCGCACGAGGCTCAGCAGCCAGGTCTCGGCGGCGCCGCGCTCCGGGTCGAAGCGGGCGGCGTTCTGCCAGGCCTGCAGGAAGGCGTCGTGCACCGCGTCGGCAGCGAGGGAGGACTGGCGGGTGATGCGCAGCGCCACGCCGTACAGCCGCCCGCTGTGGACGTCGTAGAGGATGCGGAAGGCGTCCTGGTCCCCGGCGGCGCAGCGCTGCAGGAGCGACACCCCGTCCAAGGCTTCCGATGTTGCTGCCAATCCAGCTCCCTGCCCCGCTCGCCTCGTCGCCTGCCGGTCCGCCTGGCGGCGGGCTCGGGGCGGGCGCACGCGGTACAAGTGCACCGCTGCCGCGCGAGGGGCGCACCGTAACACGGGCCGGATCGGTGGCAAGCTGGGGGTCATGACAGTCCACCGTGCGCGGGCCGGGCCTGGCCTCTGCTCGATGATGTTACGGTGATGAAGCCCGGCCGGATGCCTCGGCGTGTGCCGGGCCGGGCGCCGCCCGGCGCCGCCGCGCCAGGGCCCGCGGGGATCCGTCCCCCGGGCCGGGTTTTTGCGGGCGAGCTCTCGGCGGCGTTCGAGGCCCACGCCTCGATGCGGGGCCTCGACCTGGCTCCCCTCTGTCCCGGCTTCCCTCAGTCCGGCAGGTCCGAGACCCGCGGCGCGAGCACCGCGAACAGGTCCGCGAGCCCGCTCAGGCTGGCCGCCTGGATCGCCGCCGCCGGCACCAGCTCGCCGTCCGGCCCGGGCAGGTCGCGGGTCGCGGTGGTCGCCGTGACCACGACCGGGCGGAATCCGCGGTTGAAGGCGCCGCGCGCAGTGGAGCTGACGCACATGTGGGTCATGAAGCCCGCGAGCACGACGTCGGTCCGGCCGGTGGCGTGCAGGGCCGCCTCCAGCTCTGTGCCGACAAAGGCGTCCGGGTACGACTTCGTGATCACGGTCTCGCCGTCCAGCGGCGCGACCTCGTCGCTGATCTGGCCGATGCGCGCCGCGGTGTCGTAGGGCGAGCCGGCGCCGGCCTCGTGACGGATGTGGATCACCGGGGTGCCGGCGGCGCGGGCGCGCACGAGCAGGCGCTTGGCCTCCGTCAGCGCGGGCTCGACGCCCACGAGCTGCATCACGCCTTCGCGATAGGTGTTCTGCAGGTCGATCATCACCAGGGCGGAGCCGCCCAGCGACGGCAGGGCGGGCGAGAGCCCCGAGATGTCGCGCAGTGTCTTCGATGCCATGGCGTGTCCGCTCCGGGTTTTGACCCGCGCCGGCCTGCGCACCCTGCGCCGACCGCGACCCGGGCGATAAGGCGGGCCCCGCCCGCGCCGCAGTCCGGCCGGGACATGCGACCCTGCCCGCGGCGAATGGACCATCGGCGGCGCCGGCCCGCAAGGTGGCCCGGTGGGGGCGCAACTTCAGACCAGGAAGCAAGGCCGGGCTCTGCCCGGACCCGCCAAAGGCCGGAGGCCTCTGGACACCGCGACTCTGGGTCTGAGTCCCGTCGCCACGAGCCGTGCCGCAAGCCCGAAGCGGAGGCCGGTCCAGGGGCGCTGCCCCTGGCGGGTCCAGGGCAGAGCCCTGGCCTTGCCTGTGGAGAGGCCGGGGTGCTGCCCGGCTGCATTGCGGCGCGAGGCAGTCGACACGGGCGGACAGGATCACCATCTCCCCGGCACAAGGAGAAGCATCATGGCAACCTACCGCAAGGCGCCCGAGGCCGTGGCCGCGCTGACGCCGGAGCAGTACCGCGTCACCCAGGAGAGCGGGACGGAGCGGGCCGGCACCGGCGCGCTGCTGCACAACCGCGAGCCCGGGCTCTACGTCGACGTCGTCTCGGGCGAGCCGCTGTTCGCCAGCGCCGACAAGTTCGAGTCGCACTGCGGCTGGCCGAGCTTCACCAGGCCGGTCGAGCCCGCGCACGTGGCCGAGCTGCGCGACGCGTCGCACGGCATGGTCCGCGTCGAGGTGCGCTCGCGCGACGGCGACAGCCACCTCGGCCACGTGTTCGACGACGGGCCGCGCGACCGCGGCGGGCTGCGCTACTGCATCAACTCGGCGTCGCTGCGCTTCGTGCGCCGCGACGACATGGAGGCGCAGGGCTACGGCGAGTACCTGCCGCAGGTGGAGGAGCTGGCATGAGCACCGAGCGCGCCGTCCTGGCGGGGGGCTGCTTCTGGGGCATGCAGGACCTGGTCCGCAGGCGCCCGGGCGTGGTCTCGACCCGCGTCGGCTACTCCGGCGGCGAGGTCCGCAACGCGACCTACCGCAACCACGGCAACCACGCCGAGGCGATCGAGATCGTGTTCGACCCCGCGGTGACCAGCTTCCGGGCGATCCTGGAGTTCTTCTTCCAGATCCACGACCCGACCACGCGCAACCGCCAGGGCAACGACGTGGGGCCGGGCTACCGCTCGGCGATCTTCTTCGCGAGCCCGGAGCAGGAGGCCGTCGCGCGCGACACGATCGCCGACGTGGAGGCGTCCGGGCTGTGGCCGGGCAAGGTCGTCACCGAGGTCGCCCCCGTCGGCGACTTCTGGCAGGCGGAGCGGGAGCACCAGGACTACCTGGAGCGCATCCCGAACGGCTACACCTGCCATTTCGTCCGTCCCGGCTGGAAGCTGCCGCACCGCGCGGACGCGGCCTGACGGCCACCCCGGCCTGAGGCGCGCGGCCGGCGTCGCGCGCCTCGCCGGCAATCCCCGGCCTTCGTGCCGTGCGCCTCGCGGACATCGTGATGCGGCGGCGGCTGGTGCCGAATGGTCCGCGCGGGCACCTTGCGCCCGCGTTTCTGCCGCCTCCCCGTCACGAAGGCCCTCCATGTCCCAGACCGTCCCGATCCCGGCCGCTGGCCGGCCGCTGTATCCCAGGCTGGTGCCGGCCGCCTACGCGTTCTTCGCCGCCGCCCTGGTCACCGACCTGGCGTACTGGCGGTCGGTGTCCACGACCTGGGAAACGTTCTCCGTCTGGCTGATCACGGGCGGCCTGCTGGTCGTGGCCGCCACCGCCGTCGCGGGGCTGGTCGACCTGGCGCGGGGCCGGCGCACCCACCCGCTCACGCCGCCCTGGCCCCACGTGCTGGGCGACACGCTGGTGGCGCTGCTGTCGCTCGTCAACGTCATGGTGCACAGCCGGGACGGCTACACGGCGGTCGTGCCCACCGGGCTGACGCTCTCGGCGCTCGTCATGCTCATCCTGGCCGTCACCAGGCTCTACCGCCCCGCCGGCAGCCTCGCCCCCTCCGGCGGCCGTTCCGCCGGCAGCCGCTCCGCCGCCGTGCGCGCACTGCGCGGGGCCGCGCCGGTGTCGCTGCTCGCCCTGGTCGTGTTCGCCTGCGGCCTGGGCAGCGTGCGGGCGTTCTCCGGCCCGCCGGCCGCGCAGATCGACGCCGCCGCCCAGTACGGCGCCAACCTCGCCCTGCCGGCACCGCACCACTACCTGCTGCCGCCCATGAAGATCGCGCCCGATGTCGCGTGGGGCGAGCACGAGACGCCCACCGTGCCGAAGGGGCTGAAGGTCGAGGCCCTGGCTCGCGACTTCCGGCACCCGCGCTCGCTCACCGTGCTGCCGAACGGCGACGTGCTGGTCGTCGAGTCCAGCGGGCCCGCTGCCCCGGTCAACCGGCCGAAGGACCTGGTGATGGGCTGGGTCGAGGCGTTCTCCGGCTCCCACGCCAAGGGCGCCAACCGCATCACCCTGGTGCGGCCTGCCGCCGACGGCGTGGCGCCGACGCGCACCATCCTCCTCGACCACCTCAACTCGCCGTTCGGCGTGGCCCTGGTCGGCCACGACCTGTACGTCGCCGACACCGACGCGATCCTGCGCTTCCCCTACACCGACGGCGCCACGACGATCACCGACCCCGGCACGAAGCTCGTCGACCTGCCGGCCGGCCCGATCGACCACCACTGGACCAAGAGCCTGGTCGCCAGCCCTGACGGCACCAAGCTCTACGCCGGCGTCGGCTCCAACAGCAACATCACCGAGAACGGCATCGGCGCCGAGCTGGACCGCGCCGACATCCTGGAGGTCGACCGCGCGACCGGCGCCTTCCGCATCTACGCGGCCGGCCTGCGCAACCCGAACGGCCTGCAGTTCGAGCCGCAGAGCGGCAAGCTGTGGGCGGTGGTCAACGAGCGCGACGAGCTGGGGCCGAACCTGGTGCCCGACTACATGACCTCGGTGCGCGACGGCGGCTTCTACGGCTGGCCGTACAGCTACTACGGGCAGCACGTCGATCCGCGCGTGCAGCCGCAGCGGCCCGACCTGGTGGCGCAGGCGATCGTGCCGGACTACGCGCTCAGCTCGCACGTGGCACCGCTGGGGCTGGTGTTCGACACCGCGGCGGGGCTGCCGGAGTCCTATCGCGGCGGCGCCTTCGTCGGCGAGCACGGGAGCTGGGACCGCACCCCGCTCAACGGCTACAAGGTGGTCTACGTGCCGTTCGCGGGCGGCAAGCCGAGCGGGCCGCCGCAGGACGTGGTCACGGGGTTCCTCGACGCGAAGGACCAGGCGCGCGGGCGGCCGGTGGGGCTGGCGCTCGACAAGGGCGGCGCGCTGCTGATTGCGGACGATCTTGGCAACACGGTGTGGCGGGTCACGGCGGCCGAGTGAGGCAAGGCCAGGGCTCTGCCCTGGACCCGCAAAGGGTCCGAGGACCCTTTGATCCCTTGACTTGAGGGAAGCCATCCAAGGGGCTTCCCTTGGCGGGGTCCAGGGGCAGAGCCCCTGGCCTTGCTTGCCTTCAGGCCGCCGTCGGCACGCTGACCCCGATCATGTCGCCTTCGCGGACCAGCCCGGCCAGCCTGTCCTCCGTCCAGCCTTCTGTGCCGTCCGGCCGCACCGGCAGCACCATCCAGCGGTAGTCCGCGGTGCTGTCCACCACGCGCAGCTCGGTCCCGGCCGGGAGCACGGTGCCCCACTCCGCCAGCACGCCGCGCGGGTCGCGCACCGCCCGCGCCCGGTAGCCCGCCGACTTGAACCAGAACGGCGGGTAGCCCAGCACCGCGCGCGGGTAGCAGCTGCACAGCGTGCACACGACGAGGTGGTGCAGCCCCGGCCGGTTCTCCAGCACGCCGAGCGGCGGCAGCCCGCGCATCGCAATGCCCAGCGCCTCCGCGGCCTGCGCCCCGTCGGCCAGCAGCAGCGCGCGGTAGCCGGGGTCGGTCCAGGCCCTCGCCACCATGCGCGCCCCCTGCGCCGGCGACGCCCGGTCGGTGAGCGCGATGCGCGCCTCGATCTCGGCCGGCGTCACGACCCCCGCCTGCGCCAGCAGCGCCTCCACCGCCGCCAGCAGCGCCTCGCCCTGCGCCTCGACCGGGGTCAAGGCGCCTCCTCCAGCCACGGGCCGTAGATCTCGGCCAGCAGCGTGTCCGCGCCCTGCCCGCCCCACAGGCCGGCGAGGCCGAAGCCGACGTGGTACAGCGGCAGCAGCGGCGCCGGCCGGTTGAAGGCGAGCTCCCCTGGGTCGGGGAAGTCGCCCAGGTGGCGCAGCACCGTGCCGGTCCGGCCGCGCAGGTAGTGCGGGGTGCGGACATGCGCCGGCCCGTCCAGCTCCGGCCAGGCGTCGCGCACCCGCACCCTGGCGCCCGCCGCGATCAGCACGGCCTGCCCGCGCCGGCGTCGGCCAGCATCGCGCACAGCTCCGCCTCGCCGATGACGCCGCGGCGCAGCAGGGTCGCGGCGATCGAGCGCATCCAGCGCCCGTAGTAGGACAGGGCGTGGTACTCGGCCTCCGGGATCGCCTCGATGCCGCGGCGCAGCTCGTCCACGCTCATCAGGCCCTTGGCCGACAGGAGCTGGCGCAGGGCGTCCACCCGACGGTCGAAGTCCGTGAGCGCGTGCGGCCCCGTGTCGACCGGCGCGCACAGGTAGCGCGACACGCCGCCGAGGTCGTGGTGCGCGCGGCCCGGGTGGTCCTCGTTGCCGGCACGCGGCGCGGGATGGTCGGAGTCGGGCAACGGGGTGCCTCCTGGCTGGCCGGTGGTCGGCGCCGCGGGCTGTCACCCGGGCCGGGCGGAACGCCCTGCAGCGTCGCCCCGCGCCCTCGGCGGTGCCGCCGGCAGCATGGCGCGGAACACGGAGGCCGGCCATCCCGGGTTGGAGCAGGCCCGGCGGGCGGGCGCGCCCGGGGGCCGTCGTGGACCTCCACCCGGCTCGGTTCCCAGACGCTACGACAAGCAGGAAGCATGTTCTTTCTTGAAAGAAAGAACCAAAGAACTTTTGCCCGTAAGAGTCCGGCGCCGGCCGGGAGCCCGTGACCTCCTGGGCAAAGTCTTTTTGCTTCTTTTTCTTCAGAAAAAGAAGATTATTGCCTTCCTGCCGCGACCGGAAGGCGCCAGACCCAGGGTGGCCTCTAGCGAAGCTGGCTGTCCTTGCTGCCCCGGCGGTTGAACCCGAAGCTGACCGGGCGGCTGTCGCGCTCCGACTGGCAGGCGACGCAGGTGCGCACGCCGGGGAGCGCGCGGCGGCGCGCTTCGGGGATGTCCTCGCCGCACGCCACGCAGTGGGCCTCGCCCTCGCCGGCCGGCATGCGCGCGCGAGCCCGCATGACCCCGTCCGACACGGTGTCGTCGATCTGGTCCTGCACCGCCCCGTCCGGGGCCCATCCGCTCGCCATGGTCGCCCTCCGGCCTTGCCGATCCCGAGGCCTCTCCAAATGGGAGGCGGCGGGGCCCGTTCCAGGGACGCTGGCCGTGCGCCGGCCCGGACGGGGGGGGCACGACGTGCGCCCGGCGGACCGCTACGGTGCGGGAGCAGACGTGACACGACATCGCCGGAGACCGCGATCCATGCCGAACCCCGTCCAGTCAGCCCTCCGCGCGGCGGTCGAGGGGGGAGTCGAGTTCGTCGCGGCGTGGAACCGCAGGCGGCTTCCGCGGTCCGAGAGCCCCTTCCTCGTCGGCATCCACGCGCCGATGCCGGCGGAGCTGACGCTGGAGGACCTCGCGGTGACCGGGTCGATCCCGGCGGGGCTGGACGGGCGCTATCTCAGGATGGGGGCGAACCCGGTGCGGCCCGACCCCGCGGGCCACCACTGGTTCCTCGGCGACGGCATGGTGCACGGCCTGGCGCTGAGCGGCGGCCGGGCGCTGTGGTACCGCAACCGATGGATCCGCTCCCGCCTGGCGGCAGCGGCGCTCGGCCGCGAGGCGGCGCCGGGGCCGCGGCGCGGGCGCAACGACACCGTCAACACCAACGTCGTCGACATCGGCGGCCGCGCCTTCGCCCTGGTGGAGGCGGGCAGCTTTCCCGTCGAGCTGTCCGACACGCTGGAGGAGCAGCGCTACGAGCCGTTCGGCGGCACGCTCGCAGGCTCGTTCAGCGGGCACCCGCACCGCGACCCGCTCACCGGCGAGCACCACGCGATCGCCTACGACGGCAGCGTCTGGAACGCCGTGCGCCACGTCGTCGTGTCCGCGGCCGGCCGCGTGGTGCGCGACGTCGCGATCCCGGTCGAGCACGGCCCGTGCATCCACGACTGCGCGATCACCGCGCGCTTCGTCGTGGTGCTGGACCTGCCGGTGACGTTCTCCATGCGCGCCGTGCTCGCCGGCCAGACGTTCCCGTTCCGCTGGAACCCCGCGCACCGCGCCCGCGTCGGCCTGCTGCCGCGCGACGGCGACGCGGCCGGCCTGATCTGGTGCGACGTCGAGCCGTGCTTCGTGTTTCACGTGGCCAACGCCTTCGACGACGCGGACGGCCGGGTGGTGCTCGACGTGATCGCCTACGACACGATGTTCGCCTCGACCGGCACCGGCCTCGACGCGCTGGGCCGGCTCGAGCGCTGGCTGGTGGACCCTGCGACGCGGCGCATCAAGCGGCGCGTGGTCGATCCCACGCCACAGGAGTTCCCGCGCATCGACGAGCGGCGCTTCGGCCGGCCCCACCGCCACATCTACACGGTGTCCGTGCCACCCGACGGCGACCCGCAGCTCGCCGGCGCCACGCGGCTCTACAAGCACGACCTGGAGACCGGCGGCCGCCGCGTCCACGAGTTCGGCGAGGGCCGCGTGCCGGGCGAGTTCGTGTTCGTGCCGGCACACGCCGAGGCCGCGGAAGACGAGGGCTGGCTCATGGGCCTGGTCATCGACACGCCGAGCCAGACCACCGAGCTGGCGATCCTCGACGCGCGCGCGTTCGAGGCGCCGCCGGTCGCCACGGTCCGGCTGCCGCACAGGATCCCGCCGGGGTTCCACGGGAACTGGTTCCCGGCGGCGCCGGAGGGCGTCGCGTAGGAAGCAAGCAAGGTTGAGGCTCTGCCTCAAACTCCGCCAAAGGCCGAGCCTTTGGAATCCATTCCTTAAGTATAGGGTTTCCAAAGGGCTCGGCCCTTTGGCGGGTCCGGGCAGAGCCCGGCCTTGCTTGCTTGCGATACGCCGTCACCGGTCCAGGAACGCCCGCACGAGGGCCACGCTGTCCGGCGCCTCCTCCTGCGCGATGTGGCCGACGCCCGGCAGGGCCGCGAGGCTGGCATGCGGCAGGGCGCGCAGGTAGTCGGTGGAGTTCGCGAACGGGATCATGCGGTCCTGCTCGCCCCACAGCAGCAGGGTCGGCGCCTCGATCCGCCCGAGCAGCGGCACCGGGTCCGCCAGCACCTGCTGGCCCATCCGCGCGACGATCGCGCGGCGCACGCCCGGCGCCAGCATCATGTCGCGGTAGCGCGCGAACAGCGCGTCGGTGACCAGGGCCGGGTTCGCGTAGGCCGGGACCAGGGAGGCCCGCAGCAGCGACGTCGGCAGCACATACGGCAGCGCGCGCATCAGCAGCGGCACGTGCGGCGTCTCGTTGTAGCCCAGCTCCGGGCTCGCGAAGCCGTCGGGCGACACCAGCACCAGCCTGTCCACGCGCTCCGGGTGCAGCGCCGCGAAGGTCCAGGCGATGCGCCCGCCCATCGAGTGGCCGACCAGGCTCGCGCGCGCCACACCGAGGCGGTCCATCAGCGCGAGCAGGACTGCTGTGGCGCGGGCGTCCGTGTAGTCGCCGGAGGGGTCTGCGCCGGTCAGCCCGAAGCCCGGCATGTCGTAGCGCACGACCCTGTGGTCCCGCTCCAGGTCGTGCGCCCAGGACTCCCACGTGTGCAGGCTGGCGGCGAAGCCGTGCAGGAGGATCACCGCGGGGGCCGAACGGGGCCCGGTGTCGCGCACGTGCAGCCGGACGCCCAGGACGTCGAGGAACACCGAGGGCGGCCCGGCGTACTGCGCCTCAAGCGCAGCGCGAGGCCTGTCCGGGACATGGAGCCACGCGAGCGCGCCGGCGGCCGCGACCGCCGCGAGCACAAGCCCATACCCCGCCAACCTGTGCATCGACCGTCATCTCGTCCGTGGCCGCAGGGACACCGACCATGGCCGCGGCGCGGGTGCAAGCCCGCGGCACCGACCTGTCAGCAAGCAAGGCCGGGCTCTGCCCGGACCCGCCAAAGGGCCGAGCCCTGTGGAAGCCCTTTACTTAAGAATTGGATTCCAAAGGCTTGCCTTTGGCGGAGTTTGAGGCAGAGCCTCAACCTTGCTTGCCTGACCGGCCCTGGGCATCAGGCCACGCCAAGGGCGCGCAGTCCGGCCGCCAGGTCGCCGGGCGCCAGCAGGCCGGCGAGCGCGGCCCGGATGTGCTCCGGCGACTGCACGCTGCGCCAGGACGCGGCCAGGGCGTCCAGCGAGGCCGGGCGTTGCAGGAGGCACGTTGCGGCCAGCTCCGCGAATTCGCGCCCGCGCCTCACGTCGGGCGGTAGCAGGGGCAGCAGCGCGGCCAGTTCGGCGTCGTCGAGGTGGCGCCACAGGTTGAACAGGCCGTGGAAGCCGAAGGTCGGGCCGCGGGGCGGGGTGCGCTCGTGGGCGAAGCGGTCGGCGACGGCGGGGGGCGCGAAGCGGATCGCATGCTCGCGCTCCAGCACCGGGCGCCAGGTCCGGCAGATCAGCTCGTCCTCGGGCGCGGTGGGCTGCTCGCGGTCCCGGCGGAAGCGGGGGTGCTGCAGCGCCTCCAGCAGCCGGCGGGAGCGCAGCGAGAAGCCGCCGTTGCCGACGTCCGACCCTGCCGGGTGCCAGCCCCAGCGCGCGCCGACGTAGTCGTAGCCGAGGAACGCGTCGTCCCAGGCGAGCGGGTCCACCACGTAGCCGTCCCACTGCACCACCAGCACGTGGCCGGTCGCGACATGGTGGACGAGGCCGTCGAGCAGGAAGGCGGAGTAGTCCGCACGCGAGGCCATCCTGGCGATGGGCTGCACGCGGACGGGACAGTCGGGCGCCTGGTCCGAAAACAGGACGGCGTCGGCGAAGTCGCACCGCGCGACGCACAGGCCGAGGGCGCGCGCGCTCAGCTCGACGCGGCTGGAGTCGGCGGCGCACAGGGTCACCGTGCCGAGGGCGGGGCGCCGCGGACGCGGGGTGTGCGGCGCCGGACCCGATGCGGCCGCCTGGCGCGGCGCGTCCGGTCCGGGCTGCGCCGTCGCGGGGTTCGCCTGCCGCGACGCGGGCGCGGGCGTCCTGGCCGGTGGGGGCACTGCGGCGAACAGGCGGCAGGCGTCCTCGAACTGGCCGCGCACCTGGTCGAGCACGCCCTCCGCCGCCTCGCCCCGCTCCAGCGCGCGCAGCGCCTGCCAGGCGTGGCGGCTCCAGACCTCGGCGTAGGCGGAGCCGGTCTCGGGGCCGGTCTCCGGGTCGGGCGACCTGCGGTCCAGGAACGCGGCGTCCACCTCGTGCGGCCCGCGCGGCCAGGACACCCCGAGGCGCTCGCCCGCCTGGAGCAGCGTGCCGCGCCAGTCCCGCTGCAGTGCCTCGAAGGAGACGACGGCGCGCGGCAGGCCCCGCGTGTCGCGCTCGGCGTCGAGCATGTGGCGCAGCCAGAGCAGCACCGAGAGCGCGGGGGCAAAGCCGTTGCGGCGCGCGAGCGACTGCGCGACCGCCGCCGGATGGCGCAGCGCGAGCAGCGCGCACGGCGCGACCCCCTGCCTGGCCAGCACGGGCAGCCAGACCGGCAGCAGCCTGGACAGCCGCGGGTCCTTCAGCACCAGCAGGCTCGCGCCCTCGAACTCGCCCTCCAGCGCCGCTGCGATGCGCCCGTCCAGCCGGGCGCGTGCCGCGGGCGGGATGCGCGCCGGCTCGAACCGCTGCCAGTCGGCCCAGCCGGAGCCCCCGGCCGCCAGGATCTCGTCGTTGAGCGACGCGACGACGGCGGACTCCCAGAAGCCGCGCGGGTTGTCCGGGCCGGGCGGCATCGGGGTGGCCGGCCCGCGGGCGCCGAGCAGGTGCACGGCGTGGCTGAGCGCCGAGGTGCCGCTGCGGTGCATGCCCAGCACCAGGACGACGCGGCGGACGGCGGGGGCGCTCGGCATCGGCGCACTGCCTCCCGCGGGGCCGCCCGTGTCAAGCGGTCCCGCACGGTGCCGCGAGCCGGTTGCGCCGTGTCCGCGCTGCGTCGAGACTTCGCGCCGCGACATCGAACCATCCGGAGACGCCATGGCCTTGAGCACGCTCGTCCCCACCGCCGACGTGGCGCCCTACACCTCGGTGATCGGGCTGATCGCGACGTTTCCCGACGGCTCGCAGCTGCAGTTCTCCGGCGCGCTGATCGCGCCCGACGAGGTGCTGACCGCGGCGCACGGGGTGTGGCAGGAGGGGATCGGCGCCGCGGTGTCCGTGGTCGCGGTCGCCGAGGGCCTGCCGGAATCCGACGCCCTAGCGGGCACGGAGGCGGTGTTCCAGAGCGGCGTCTACGCCGAGGACTTCCACTACAACGCCGTCGACGACGCGAACGACCTGCTCACCCCGGGCGCCACGCAGCAGGACTACGCGCTGGTGCACTTCGGCACCCCGCTGCTGGCGACGCCTGCGTTCCACCTCGCGCAGGGGACGCTGTCGGGCTCGACCGCGATCCGCATCGCGGGCTTCCCCGACGGCGGGCCTGAGGTCACGGCGACCGGCACCGTGGCGCCGGCGTTCGGCCTCTCGGCGCTGACCGGCGACGTGGCGCTCGACGACGGCAGCAGCGGCGGACCGCTCTGGATCACGAGCGGCGGCGTGCCCACCATCGTCGGCACCGTGTCCACCGGGGGCGACGCGGCCGAGGTGACTCCGTCGAGCGTCGCGCAGATCGACGGCTGGGAGGCGCTGGACGCGTCCGGCGTGGTCAACGACACCGTCACCTCGTCGGTGGGCGGGCGGCTGCTGACGCTGACCGGCGACCAGGGCGTGCTGACCAGCCTCGGCCGCGACACCATCCAGGCCGACGCCGGGACGGGGGTGGTGTACGCGGCCGGCGCCTCCGTGTCGGTGCTCGGCGGCAGCGGCGCCCTGGTGGTCGTCGGCGGCGCGGGCTCGGACACGGTGCGTCCGGGCACCGGCTCCTCCACGCTGTTCGGCGGCAGCGGCGGGGGCATCTTCGACGCCGGGCGCGGCGGCGGCTCCGACGTGGTGGCGGGCGGCGGCGCCTCGACCCTGGTGGGCGGCGGCAAGGGGGACGTGCTGTTCGGCGCGGTGTCGGCGCCGACCGCGGCCACCGCGGGCGCGGGCGCGGAGGTGATCGTCGGCGGCGGCGGGCCGGAGACCCTGGCCGGCGGGTCGGGCAGCACCGTGGTGTTCGCGGGGTCCGGGGCGGACACCATCACCGCCTACGAGGCGCTGGGCGGGACGCTGCTGGTGGTGGGGTTCCGCGCCGGGCTGGACACGCTGGCGCTCGACACCGCGTCGGGCGGCCGCATCGCCACCGTGGCCGGCGGCTACGGCAGCAGCTTCACCTTCGCCGACGGCGCCAGGGTGGTGCTCTTCGGGGTGGACACGCCGCCGCCGGCGCTGGTGAGCTGAGGGCGCGCAGGCGAAGCAAGGCTGGGCTCTGCCCAGACCCGCCAGGGGCGAGCCGCCCCTGGACCGGCCTCACTTAAGTGAAGCCATCCAAGGGGCTTCCCTTGGCGGGGTCCAGGGGCAGAGCCCCTGGCCTTGCCTTCCCTGGGCGGCGCTCACGCGTCGGGCAGCGCCACGCCCGACAGCCGCGCGCAGGCCGCCAGCAGCATGTCCTGGCGCACCGTGTCGCGCACCGGGCCCGCGGGCTTGCGCGGCGCGCAGTGGAAGAAGTAGCCGCCGGTGACGTTGGCGGCCGGGTCGTCGCCGGTGGCCAGCCACACCTGGGTGCGGTGCGCCGCGTCCAGGTCGCCGGTCGCGTGCGCGCCGCCCATCTTCGTGGCCACCCAGCCGGGCTCCAGGGCGTTGCTGCGCACCTCCGGCCAGCGCCGTGCGATGGCGCAGGCCAGCAGCGCGTCGTGCAGCTTGGTGTCGGAGTACGCCCCGTTGCCCCGCCAGGGCCTGCGCTCCCAGTTCAGGTCCTCCAGGCTGGCGTCGCCGCGGCGGTGCAGCTCGGAGCTGACGTAGACCAGGCGCCGCGGCCGGCGGATCAGCGCCGTCAGCACGTAGGGCGCCAGGGTGTTGACCGCGAAGACGTGCGCCAGGCCGTCCTCGGTCTCGACCCGGCGGCGCTCGCGGAAGCCCACGGCCGCGTTGTGGATCACCGCGTCGAACGCGCCGAGCGCGTTGACCTGCGCGGCCAGGTCCCGGGTCTGCGCGAGGCTCGCGAGGTCGCCCAGGACGACCGCCTCGGCGCCCGGCACGGCGGCCATGGCCTCGCGGCCCCGGGCCTCGCCGCGGGCGTGCAGCACCACGCCGTGCCCCTGCTCCACCAGCAGCCGTGCCGCCATCCGGCCGAGCCCGTCGGAAGACCCCGTGATGAACACGCGCGCCATGGCTGCCCCTCCGCCGGACCGGGCCCGCGCGGGGCGTCCCGCACCAGGCCCCGCCGCCCGCCCGTGCGATCTGGGGTGGATCGCGGCCCGTGCATCCTGGCCGACGCGGACGAGGCCGTCGTCCGGCAGGCAGCTGCCGGATGGGGTCGTCCGGGCGGGCCGATGCGAGCCGCAGGCCGGCAGCGTCCGGGTGCGGCCTTCGCCGGGTCAGAATGCCTTGTAGACGATGTCAGGCGCGGGTGCATTCAGCAGCACCACGAGCGAGACCGTCACCACCACGAGGCCGGTGTCCCACACCGTGCGCACGTAGCGCGACCGCACCACCGGGGCGCCGCCGACCTGGATCGCGAGCACCGCCGTCCGGAGGGCCTCGCCGGCCGCAAGCAGCAGCGTCATGCCCACGAACGCGACCATGCACAGCAGCAGGATCAGCGACGGGCCGAGCGATCCGGCGATGTTGCCGATCTGCTGCCAGTCCGACCAGAACCAGAACAGCGTGAACGCGAACCAGCAGAACGTCAGGCCCCGCGCACAGGCCCTGTACAGCCTGTTCGCCGCCAGGGTCTTGTAGCCCTTGCGTCCCAGCCGCCTGGCCACGGTGATCTGGTAGAGCTTGTTGAGGCTCACGCCCAGGCCCTGGAGCAGGCCGAAGAAGATGAACACCGATGTCTGGCCATGCCACAGGCCGATGAGGAAGAAGGTGACGAAGAACGCGAAGACGCCGAAGTACGGCTCCATCCGCTCGCTCGGGAAGCGCCGCATGAGGACGATCAGGACCGGCGAGTACACGTAGGTCTTCAGCCAGCTGGACAGGGTGATGTGCCAGCGGCTCCAGAAGCTGATGAAGTTCTCCGACGAGAACGGGCGGTTGAAGTTCTCCGGCAGTTCCAGCCCCAGGAACTTCGCCGTGCCGATGACGATGTCGATGTAGCCGGAGAAGTTGAAGTAGAGGTAGACCGGATACACCAGGGCGATGCTGAGGCCGTCGAGCAGACGCCTGGCGACGGTCGTGTCGGCCGTGAGCGCCTGCAGCGCCCGCCCATGCTCCGACCACAGGGCGACGGAGACGACCGACACCTTGAAGAAGCCGACGACGATCCGCTCGATCCCCTGCCCCGCCACGATCCAGTCGAGCTGCAGGCGCTCGCGGGTCTCCATCCGTCGGAAGTCCTGGTATCGCTGGATCGGACCCGAAACGAGGGTGGTGAAGTTCAGCGTGTAGTTCAGGTAGGACACGACCGGCACCGGCAGCAATTCGCCGTCGCGCGCGTCGATGATCAGGTGCATCACGCGGAAGAATATGTAGGACAGGCCCAGCGTGAGGTAGGGGAACGGCAGGAAGCTGTCGTGCGGCAGGAACGTGTAGCGTTTGAGCCAGACGAACACCGCCAGGACGACGGCAAGCAGCGCCGTGGAGAGTGCCGCGGGCACGCCGCGCTGCACCGCCAGCAACGCGCCGTAGCCGAGCGCCAGGAAGGCCGCGAACGGGATCAGCTCCGCCAGGGAGTTCGTGTAGGTCCACAGGAAGTACAGGTTGGCGGCCAGGAATATCAGACGCCGACCCACGGCCGACGGGCAGACCTGGTAGGCTGCTGCCACCATCGCAGCGAAGATGAAGAACACGAGGGACGGGACGTTCATGGCGCGTTGCCCTGCGTCAGTGTTGCGCTTTCGGGTCGGACGCAGCCCTGGAACGACGGCGCCGCCGACAGCATCTCCGCCGCGATGGCGCGACCGACCAGCGGCTGCCCTTCTGCCGTCATGTGACCATCCTGCGGGGGAGAACAGCGGACTGGCGTTCCTCTGTCTCGGTCCGGGACACGCAGTGCTGCGCGGAGCCGTGCACCAGTGCGGCATCCGACTTCACGCAGGTATCATCCTCGCACGACTGCCAGACAGTCTGGAACTTGATCCCTGCCGGGCTCGGCAGCACGGGACGGGTTGTACCGACGGTCCTCGGGTATGACCTTTCAGGCAGGAAAGGTTGAGGCTCTGCCTCAAACTCCGCCAAAGGCAAGCCTTTGAAATCCACTCCTGAAGTGCAGGGTTTCCAAAGGGCTCCGCCCTTTGGCGGGTCTGGGCAGAGCCCAGCCCTGCTCGCTGCCGGACCGGCGTCAAAGGCCTCCGCCAGCAGCGGGATCAGCAGCAGGTCCCGCCGCGGCAGCCTCGACGACCGTTCAGGCATCGGCGACGGCCCGGCCCGCGCGCACGATCCGCATCGGGGCCGCGTCGACCTCGGTCGCGGTCGGCATCTCCCAGCGGGTCTCCCCGCTCCCGTCCCCGCCCGCCGGGGCGAAGCCGAGCGTGGCGTAGTGGTCGCGCACCATCGCGTTGCGCTCCGTCGGGCAATAGACGCCCACCAACCGCTCGACGCCGGCGCGGCGGGCCTCGATCAGGATCTCGCGCAGGACCATCCACTCCACCCTGCGGCCCAGCACCCGGCAGCTCATCAGCCAGGTGTCGATCTCCCAGGTCCCGGCGTCCTCGCGGCGGCAGACGACGACCGAGATCATGCCGTTGTCGCCGAACATGTCGGCCAGCCGCACCTGCAGGGTGAAGGCGTCCGGGTCGGCCTGCGCCGCCGCGACGTCGGCCTCGGTGTAGCGCCGCGTGGTCAGGTTGAACTGGTTCGACTTGTTGATCAGCTGGCTGATGCGCGCCCGCCCCGTGGCGTCGAACGGCGCGAAGCCGATCTCCATGTCCAGCGACGCGAGATAGGCGCCGAGGTCGCCGACCTGGCGCTGCAGCTGCACCCGGCGCGCGTTGTCGTCGTACATCGCGGCGCGCGTGCGGTCCTCGTCGGAGAACGCCACCGCCTCGAAGTAGCCGGCCGCCGCCAGCGTCCGGGCATACAGCGACGGGTCCTCCGGCAGCTCCGGCACGGCGACGTCGGGCAGCATGCGCCGGACCAGGCCGCGCTCCACCGGATTGTCGTCGAGGAACACCATCGACTCCAGGCCGAGGGCGAGCTCGTCCGCGATCGCCGCGATGTTGGTGGCCTTGTCGTTCCAGTTGGCCTGGAACACCGCGAAGTGGGACTCCCTGAGCAGCATCTCCGGGTGGCTGGCGAACGGCAGGCGCGCCACCGCGTCGGTGTTCTTCGACGACACCGCCAGCACGATGCCGCGCCCGCGCAGGTCCAGGGCCATCCGCTGCACCGCCAGGTGGGCCTCGCCGGTGGCGTCGCCCTGGGCGACCTTGATGCCCTCCAGCCCGTCGTCGCCGATGACGCCGCCCCAGACGGTGTTGTCGAGATCAAGGATCAGGCAGCGCCGGCTGCGGCCGCGCAGGGCCGCGACCAGGCGGGCGACATGCTCGGCGTACAGCGGCACGAAGGTGTCGGAGAACGGCAGCTTGGCGAGGTTCCACTGCCCCGGCGAGTGCCACTCGCCCAGGCCGACCGTCGACGCCAGCCCCGCCACGTCGAACAGCACGTCGCGCGTGCCGGGGATGCTGTCGGCCAGCGCCTGGTTGAAGCGGGCCGCCACGTCGGACACGCTGCCCGGCACCACCCGGTCGAGGCTGCCGAACAGCGTCTCCGGCGGCGGGGCCAGGGTCTGCACGAGGCAGACCGCCCCGCTGTTGCGGCAGAAGCCGTCGCGCACGGCATCGAGCATGGCCATCCCGGCCCGGGCCGACGCCTCCGCGCCCGCCAGGTCGCCCGGCGTGGCCCGCATCGGCAGCCCGCGCAGGTCGAGGGCCACCAGCACGGCGTCCGGCCCGGCCCGGTTGATGCCGGAGTCCGGCGACAGCGCCTCCTGCACCACCTGGTCGTAGGCGGCCTTGACCACCTCGAGGAGAATGCCGTGACGCGCGGCGCTGGCGACGAGCGCCGGCACCACCAGGTCCAGCGTGCCGTTTCCGAGCAGGCCGAGCCGGAACGGCCTCAGCGGGGAGAGGTCCCGGCCGGCCTCGCGCAGCCGGGTGATGGTGCGGCCAAGCCGCGACAGCTGGTTGCCGTCGAGCCCGGCGCCGGCGAGCCTGCGAACGGCCGGGCCGGGCGCGGCCTCGTCGGGCAGCCTCTTGCACAGCTGCGAGAAGTCGGCGGGCGGCGGCAGCAGCCAGGCGAGGTCACGATACAGGCCGCCGGTCATCTCACGCCGTCGCCTGGATCAACGCGACGAGGTCGCCGACATTCTTCAGCTGCGAGACGCGGGAGGCAGGGAACGTCTTGTGGAACTTCCGCTCGACGTTCAGGACCAGCCGGATGTGGCTCATGCTGTCCCACTCCGGCACGTCGTCCGCAGTCGTCTCCGGTCGCAGGATGATCTCATCGTCGTCAAAGATGTCACGGAAAAGAGACGTTAGTTCACCATATACCTCGGCGTCCGTCATTATGCCTCGCTTCGTGCAATCCAGCCTTATCAAAAAAGCAAAAACTTCGTGAAATAGCAACTCTTCTTGGGCATAATCTGCCCCTGCACGGTTGACGTCTCCGAGTTGACCTACCTCCGGTAGCAGGCCGCGCTGACAGCCCGGACCTGGTCAGTCGGCTCGCCCGAAACTGCTGGAGCAGGAGAACAGCCACCTGCGTCGGGAGCGTCGGACCTGCTGGTGGGGGAACCGATCCTGGCGGTTCCGCCCCAACCATTGCCAGACGCCGCGCCAACCAGCGCCTAGTCCTGTTCGGACTTCCCTTTTGCCTCCAGCTCGAGTCTCGTCTTCTCGTCTTTCTGCAGCTCAAGATGCATCTGCTGCAACACCATCTCCGTCTTCGTGAACTGCACCGAGGCATACTCGACCACCTCCACCCGGTTGCCCCACGGATCGAGGAAGTCGAGACGCGAGCCCTCCAGAAACCGCGCCCCGGCCGCCTCGGCCAGCGCACGTACCTCCGAGCGATCGTTCACCACCAGTCCGAAGTGCCGCTGTCCCGCCTCCGCGCGAACCGGTCCCTGCATCAGGGCGAGGAACTGGTCGCCCATGTCCACGAACGCCATGCCCTCCCCGCGGCCCCGCAGCTTGAAGTCGAAGATACGCCCGTAGAACACGAGGGCTTCGTCGACATCCCCGACTTCCAGGGCAATGTGGTTAAGCCCGACCAGACGCGGCCGCAGTGTCCCTGGGTCTGCCTCATTCATGTGAGACCTCCATGTTGCCTGCCTTCCCTTGATCGAACCGAACGCCACGGCGGTGCCGACGCCGTATCTGGCAGCCGAGCATCTTGTGCCAGCCGTTGTGATGCTGACCACCAGTCCTCAAAGAGGCCGCGCCTCGATGCCAAAGCTCTTGACCTGACACAGATGCCGAACGAGCCGCCAGCTAGCCCCGGTTGCATCGGCGAGACTGACGAAGAACCGATCCAGTATGCCAGGCATCTTGGCGTGTGTCTTCTTGTGTCAAGGACACCGTCAACTACAATAACGTTTGTTTGATTGTAGACCGGCTCTGACGCGAGATCCTTGACCAAGCAGCCGACACACTGATCTTTCTTCAGGATTATCCCTCGGACGAGGTCTCGATCAACGCCGATTGAGACTCCACCTGAAGCCGTGTTTCGGCAGTTCTTCCAACACGTCAGGCAGACATCCAGGCAGGACCCCACCTCGGTGTCGAAATACCCCGCGACCCGGCACACCCTCCTCAGGACGCTCTCAGGCCACGAACACCGCCTTGGCGCCCGGGCTGGTCTCGTAGGCCATCGCGGCATCGACCGCGTCCAGGGCGAACGTCTGACCGATGCGGGTGTGGAACAACGGGTCGCCGGCGACCGCTTCGAGGTCCCGCATAGCTTTCCCCAGCGCCAGGGGATCGCGTACGGCCGGCGTGTCGAAGTTGCTGAAGCGCCTGAGGGTCAGGTCCCTGCCCATGAGCAGGGCGGACGGGAAGCTGACCGGCTCGAGCCCGGCCAGGAAGCCGTAGGCATAGACGGTGGATCGCTGCGGCAGGTGCGGCAGCAGCCGGCCGAGTCCGCCGCCGCCTGTCCCGTCGAAGACCGCCGTGGCGTCCAGCGCGACCGCACGCTCGCCGACGGCTGCCATGTCCGTGCCCTCGCCGACGACGACCACGTCCCCGATCCCGTGGCGCTCCAGCTCCGCCTTCGCAGCCGGCGAACGGACGAGCAGGAGCGCTGCCGTGCCCCTGGAGCGCGCCAGCGCCGCCAGGGCATGTCCCGTCGCGGAGTTCCCGGCGGTCGCCACCACGCCGCGGTGACCGTCCGCGGCGGCCGTCTCCAGGAAGGCGTGGGCGGTGACGATGTTGACCAGCGAGCCGCCGTAGTCGCGCGCCGCGGCGCCCTCCGGCAGGCGCAGACAGGCCGTGTGGGGCACCTGGGCCGTCTCGCACCAGAGGCCGAGCGTGTCGGGCCCGCCGCCGATCGAGCGGTAGATGGCCACGCGCCGCCCGACATAGCCGTCCGGCACGCCCGGCCCGGCACCGGTCACCTCGCCGGCCGCGGAGGCGCCCCAGACGTCGTGGAGGCTCCGGGCCAGCGCCGGCCCGGCCGCCTCCGGTCGCGCCAGGAAGGTCTTGTCGCCGTGGTTGATGGCGGCCGCCTCGATCCGGACCACCAGGTGCCCCGGCGGCGGATCGCGCGGCTCCGGGACCTCCCGGACCTCCAGCTGGCGCCCGGCCGTCACGCAGATGGCTCTCATCCCCGGTCTCCCTTCAGGTCGGCGGCCGCAGGGACCGCAGGCCGGAAAGGATGGATGTGCACTTCCGATTTGAGAATACGGTCGTTTTTGTTAGCACGATGGCCATGCCGCCGCCCAACCCCTGCCCCGTCGCCTTCGCCACCCGCGTGATCGGCGGCAAGTGGAAGCCGCGGATCGTGTGGGCGTTGATCCGCACCGAACGGGTGCGGTTCTCGGCACTGCGGCGTGCCTGTCCGCCGATCAGCGACCGCATCCTGTCCAGGGAGCTGAAGGAGCTGGAGGCGGCCGGGCTGATCCGGCGCGAGCAGCGCCCGCAGCTGCCGCCGCACACCGAATACAGCCTGACCGAGCTCGGCCTCACGCTCCGGCCGATGATGGCGGCCATGGCGGACTGGGCCGCGCAGAACAGGGCGGGCATCGAGACGCCATGACCGGCCCGGCGGACGTCCCGGGTCCAGGGCAGAGCCCTGGCCTTCCAGACCGAGACACCGCCCTCCGCTGGCTGCCCTTCGCCCGGCCGGCGTCCTATGCTGGCGCGATGAACACCATGCCCCAGCCGCCCGAAGCCCGCCGGGAGCCGCACGCCGTCGAGCAGCTCGGCCGCACCCGCACCGACCCGTATGCCTGGATGCGCGACCCGAACTGGCAGGCGGTGCTGCGCGACCCGGCCGCGCTGCGGCCCGACATCCGCGCCCACCTCGAGCGGGAGAACGCCTACACCGCCGACGCCCTGGCCGGCACCGACGCCCTGCAGGAGACGATCCTGGCGGAGATGATCGGGCGCATCCGCGCCGACGACAGCTCGGTGCCCGTCCCCGACGGCCCCTGGGCCTACTACACCCGCTTCGCCGAGGGCGCGCAGCACCCCCTGCACGCCCGCCGCCCGAGCGGGGACGAGGACGACGCGCGCGAGCAGGTGCTGCTCGACGTCGACGCCCTGGCGAGGCCGCACGCCTACTTCCGCGTCGCAGGCAGCGAGCACAGCCCGGACCACAGGCTCTACGCCTGGGCCGAGGACCGCCAGGGCTCCGAGGCCTACACGATCCACGTGCTCGACCTCGCCACGCGCGCCGCGGTGGGCGCCCCGATCGAGAGCGCCGCCGGCTCGTTCGCCTTCTCGCCGGACGGCGGCTTCCTGTTCTGGACCTTCCGCGACGACAACGGCCGGCCCACCCGCGTCCTGCGCCGCCCCGTCGGCGGCGGCCCTGCCGACGACGTGCCCGTCCACGAGGAGCGCGACCCCGGCTTCTTCGTCGGCGTCGAGGTGACGCGCTCGCGGGGCTGGATCGTGGTCGAGTGCGGCAACCAGGAAACCAGCGAGGCCTGGGTGATCCCCGCGGGCAACCCGACGGCTCCGGCGCGCTGCATCGCCCCACGCGAGACCGGCGTGCGCTACAGCCTCGACGACTGGGGCGACCGCTTCGTCGTGCTGACCAACGCGGACGGCGCGATCGACTACCGGATCGCCACGGTGCCCCACGACGCGCCGGCGGGACGCGGCGCCTGGCAGGAGTGGCTCGCCCACAGCCCCGGCCGCTACGTCACTGCGCTGCTCGCCTTCGAGGGCTTCCTCGTGCACGTCGAGCGCGTGGACGCCAGCGACCGCATCGTGGTGAGCGCGCGCGACGGTGCCTCGCACGTCATCGCCGCCGAGGACGAGGCGAGCTGCCTGGCGCCCAGGGGCGGCTCGGAGTTCGCGACCGCCACCCTGCGCTACGTCTACGACAGCCCGCGCGACCCGGCTCAGGTGTTCGACTACGACATGGCCAGCCGCACGCGGACCCTGCGCAAGACGCAGGAGATCCCGTCCGGTCACGACCCGCAGGACTACGTCGTGCGCCGGCTGCACGCCCGTGCGTCGGACGGCGCCTCGGTGCCGGTCACCGTGCTCGCGCGCCGCGACGCGATCGCGGCGGGGCCGTGCCCGCTGCTGTTCTACGGCTACGGCGCCTACGGCATGGCGATGATGCCGCACTTCTCGGCCAACCGGTTCAGCCTGGTCGACCGCGGCTGGGCGTGGGCGATCGCGCACGTGCGTGGCGGCAGCGAGAAGGGAAGGGGCTGGTTCCTCGACGGGCGAGGTGCGGCCAAGACCAACACCTTCACCGACTTCCTTGCCTGCGCCGACATGCTCGTGGAGGCAGGCATCGCGCGCCCGGGTGGCATCGTCGCCCACGGCGGCTCGGCCGGCGGCCTGCTGATGGGCGCGGTGCTGAACCTGCGCCCGGAGCTGTGGGCAGGCGTCGCGGCCGCGGTGCCGTTCGTCGACGTGCTGAACACCATGTCGGACGCCAGCCTGCCGCTGACGCCGCCGGAATGGCCGGAGTGGGGCAACCCCCTGCTGGACGAGGACGCCTACGACCGGATCGCCGCCTACTCGCCCTACGACCAGGTCGGGCCACGGCCCTACCCGCCGGTGCTGGCGCTGGGCGGCCTGTCCGACCCGCGCGTCACCTACTGGGAGCCGGCCAAGTGGGTCGCCAGGCTGCGCGCGGAAACGACCGGCACGGCGCCGATCCTGCTGCGCATCACCATGGAGGGCGGGCATGGCGGCCGGTCCGGGCGGTTCGAGTACCTGCGCGAGCCGGCCCTCGTGCAGGCCTTCGCGCTGTGGACCCAGACGCGGGAGTGCCAACGCCTGCGATGAAGGCCCGAGCACCATCCGCACGACCAGGCCCGGATGATCGGTGGCAACCATTCGCGACACGGCGTGGCCGAGCAGCACCGCCCGGCGTCCGCCCAGGTCCCGGATCACGGCCGCCACGCCGTCGGCCAGGTCGTGCAGGGTGACGCCCGTCATGGGGCCGGCGATGCAGCGCGGGACCACTGCCGTCGACATGGGTCTCGATCTCGACGCCCGGCCGTTGTCACAGGAAGGCAAGACCCTTCTTTTTCTGAAGAAAAAGAAGCAAAAAGACTTTGCCCATGGGGTCACGGGCTCCCGGGCGGGTTCGGAGCCTTGTGGGCAGAAGTTCTCTGGTTCTTTCTTTCAAGAAGGAACACGCTTCCTGTCCGTCACGACGCGGGGGAACGGGGCCGGAAAGCCCACGACGGCCTCTAGAGCACCACCCGCTGCAGCTTGGCCGGGAGCGGCCCGCCCGGGGACGGCGAGGCCGTGCCGCCGTCGCTGATGAAGTAGGCCACGCGGCCGTGCTCGCCGGGTGCCCGGCTCCAGGCGCCGCTGGATGGCCCGACCATCGCCTCGGTGGGCGGGTCGCCCGCGACGCTCTGCGTGAAGCCGCTGTTGTCGCCCGGGTCCATCGAGATGCGGTCGATCGTGTTCTGCCTGTGGGTGGCCAGGTAGAGGACGCCGGCATCCTCGTCGATGCAGAAGTCGTCGCCCATGCGCCCGGCCAGCACCAGCTCCGGCGCGCCGGCCGGCTCCAGCGTGCCCGGATCGACGGCGACGCGCATGAGCAGCTTCCTGGCCGTGGCCGTGTAGTAGAGGTGGTGGCTGCGGGCGGCGTAGCGGATGCCGTTCACGCCCGGCTGCTCGGGCTTCAGCTTGCCGGGGAAGTAGCCCATGCTCTCGTGCGCCAGCCAGACCCTGGCCTGCATGTCCCGGCCGTCCGGCTGCACGTCGATCCGCCAGATCAGCCCGGCGAAGCAGTCGGCCACCAGAACGACTCCCGGGGCGAGCAGGCAGCTGCCGTTCAGCCCGCGCGCCGTATCCGGGAAGCGGAACACCGTCTCCAGCGGGGCCGGCGTGCCCGGTTGCCATCCACGCAGGTCCAGGCGGTGCAGGAAGGACTCGTGGGTGGTGTAGAGGTTGGACGACGAGACGAGGAACAGATCCGGCTCGATCTCGACGATACCGGTGGTGAGCTGGTCGAAGCGCTGCAGCAGGACCGGCTCCACCGGGGCCTCGCCCGAGTGCGGCGGGACGTAGAACAGCTCCCTGGCGTTCATGGACGTGACGAGCACGGAGTTGTCGCTGCGAACCGCCAGGTTCTCGAGGAACGACCTGACCGGGAAGAGGGCGACGGTGGTCAGCCTGGCCTGCCTGGTGGCGGCCTCGGCCGCGGGGTTGTGCCCGGTCGGCGCCGGGACGTCGAACGTGTTCAGCAGGCCGCAGACGATGTGGTAGGTCCCTGCCAGGTAGACGAGGTCGACCAGGCCCTGCGCCCCGAAGGCTGCCTCGCCCTCCCGGTACAGGGCGGCATCCACGTGGTGTCCCGTGGAGAGTGCCCGGGCGAACCGTGCCGCAAGCTTTTCCCGCGCGCCCAGCTCGTCCGGGATCGCGCCGGATGCGAGAGCCTGCACGCTGCTGTCCGGCAGGCCCGCCCTGAGGGCGACGGCGGCGTGCGCGTACAGCTCGTAGGCCGACCGCCAAACGGCGCCGACCGCGAGTATGACGACCTGCCGCACCCTGTCGTCGAGCGTGGTGTGCGCCTGCTCGGCCTCCTGCAGGTCCAGGAACGCCGGGGTGATGGCGGGGCTGAGCAGGACCGGGTTGAAGGGGCCGATCAGCCGCCCGTCCTGCGTCGTGCTCTGGAAGCCGGACCGGTCGGCCCAGCGCACCATCGTGGCGGTCAGGCGATCGTAGACCGGGCGTTGCGCGCCGGTCAGGCCCGCAGGGTCGAGCAGCGCCAGGCGGCCGCCGAGATCCGTCGTGTCCATGGCGTCCGCTCCTACTGCTCGAGCCCGGTGGCGTTGGAGGGGACGTCGAAGGCGGCCAGCGTCAGCGAGACGCCGGTGAACCAGCCGAGCAGCATGGTCACGTCGACGATGCCGGCGCAGCCGAGCAGCGCCTCCGCCCTGCGATACAGGCCCGTCGGCACCACGCGCGGCGCGACGAGCGCGCAGACCAGCTCGTAGACGACCTGCTGGCGGGGATCATCGAAGCTGGCCGGCAGCCCGGCGATCAGCGCCTGCACCGTGTCTGCGTCCAGGCCGCCCGCCTCTTCGCCGATCTTCTCGTGTTCGTAGTTGGAGTAGGCCGCCCGCCAGCGCCCGTTGACCAGGTTGGTGGCGATCTCAATCTCCGCCTTGGTCAGGGTCGAACGGGTCTGGTAGTAGGCGCCGACCGGAACGACGGTCCTGGACAGGGCGGGGTTTGCCAGCCAGATCCTGTGCGGACCCGGCACCTGCCCCCGCAAGCGCATCGTCGTGTCGTACGCGTCCCTCATCTCCGCTGGCATCTCGCCCGCCGGCACCTCCTGGTAGCGGCCGAACGTCCCAAAGTCCGATTTTTCGGTCATGTCTCGCCCCATCTGCTTCAGGCCGTCACGATGGCCGGGCATCCCGGGGCGGTCTTGCGCGAACCGGTCGGGAGTTGCGGTTTATGCGCACCGCGATCCGGGCCGGGCACTCGACCGGTCAGGCCCGGCGCGCCTGACGCCAGGCCCGAGGGCTGAACCCCGTCGTCGCGCGAAACGACGTCGCGAAATGGCTCGCCTGCCCGAAGCCGCAGCTCAAGGCTATCTCGATCACCGGTAGATCGGTCTGTTCCAGGAGCTTGCGCGCGTTCTCCATGCGAAGATTGCGCAGGTACCGGTACGGTGACACGCCGGTCGCGTTGCGGAAGGTCCGAACCAGCTGCGAAGGGCTCACGCCTCCCGTCTCGGCAAGCTGCGACAACGTGAGGCCTTCCTCCATCCCGGACCGCATCTGCTCGATGACACGCTGGATGCGAGGAGGCTGGTGGACGGGCGCGGGCCTCGGCCGCTCTGCGCCGAGGGTGGAGTGGAAGCGCAGGAGGTGGATGACCAAGGCCCGCCCGAGCGTCTCCATCATCAGGATCGAGGACGGTCCCGCCGTTTCCGCCTCCGCGAGCAGCAGCCGGATCAGCCTGTCGGCTGTGCTGTCCGGCACGGCAAGGCCGCGCACGAGCGAGACCGCCCCCACATCCTGGCCGTAGACCTCCGCAGCCACGTCACGGAGGAGTTCGGGTGCGAGATGGAGCAGGACCACGTCGGGCCGCCCCTTGAGGGTGCGGCGCACCGGATGCCCGGCCGGCGTGATCGTCACCTGGCCGGCACCGCTCCACCGCCGCTCGCGCTCCCCGTGCCCACGATCCTCCTCGACCAGGACCGGCCCGACCAGATGGTCGACCACCAGTTCGTCGCGAAGGCCCGGCACATCGATCGTGCTGGGGGGATGCCGAAAGCGCTGCAAGGTGAGGTTCTGGAAACCCGTGCCTGTCGTCGTCAGCAGGGGGCGGCTCGGCAGCCGGTCGATAAGGCCCTCGGGAGTGAGAAGGGTTTTGCCGGCGTCCAAGTCGACTCCGTTCCGCCGTGGGATTTGAGGCTGCTTCAGTACCGTGAGAACGCCCTGCCCAGACCGCACGGCCCGCGGCCAGGCCGAGGGTGAACGACGGCCTGCGCCTACGGTTGCGGCCGGCTCACCCCAATCACGGCATGGCGCATGACCTCGTTGAAGACCGCATGCGCGTGGAGTGCAAGGTCCGCACCCTGAACGTGGTCGATGAGGTCAGCCGCGAGTGCCCGGCGATCCGGGTGGCGCGCAGTTCGGGCTCGACCGAAGCCCTGAACAGGAAGGCGAAGGGTGCTCCGCGAAGGCAGGGATCGGGAGAACGTCCCTTGCGCTCGGAAGGATGCGCAGCCCGACCCCGGGCCCCGGGCGCGCAGCGGGCTATGCGTTGACGTCCAGGACCGACCCCGTACTGCCGACAGGTCTGGCGCGCATGGTCGTGCTCGACGACACGACGTTGCCCTTGGCGTCCGTGATCGTCGTGGTGACCGAACCGTTCGCCCGTGCAAAGACGGACACGGTGTTGGCTGAAGTGCCCGACGACGACGAACCCGGCGACCCTGAGCCCGACGACGCAGTGCCCTTCGCAAGTGCGGCGTTCGAGTCAGGGATGGCGGGTGTGGGGCTGCCACCGCCGATGCCGCCGATGCCCATGGGGTGCCTCCTGGCCACGTGTGCGGCGGGCAACATTGCAGGCGCTGGTGAACGGGCCGTGAAGGCGACCGGCAGGCACGCTCAGACGGCGGGCCGCACCAGCTGCGCCCCGGCTGTCAGGTCCGGGGCGAGAGCAGTGGCGTCGGGCACATCCGCGGCGGCGCTGTCGTGCGAGCCGCCCGTTGCCGGACCCGCTGCTGCGTCCAGCTCAGGCCGGCTGACCGAGAACGCGACACGATGCCCAGCGACGCTGCCGCCCACGCGCATGGGGGCGTTCTCCTGCGGTTCAGGCAGGCGACCAGTCGGGTCCAGAGGCTGTCATGAACTTTCCGTCTTCGCTCCCCGCGCCATGCCGGACAGGAAGCGTGTTCTTTCTTGAAAGAAAGAACCAAAGAACTTTGCCCATAGGCTCCGGAGCCAGCCGGGAGCCCGGGACCTCATGGGCAAAGTCTTTTTGCTTCTTTTTCTTCAGAAAAAGAAGGGTCTTGCCTTCCTGCGACAGTGGCCAGGCGCCGCCAAGTCAGCAACAGCCTCTCGCTGAACGACCCGCAGAAGCGCACTGCGGCCACCCGGGTGTGGTGGCCCGGATGGCTTTGCGGCACCGAAGCCTCTGCTCGGCAGAAAGGGCCTCGGTCTCAGGACTGCGGCAGCGCCAGATACGCGCTGGTGGTGTGCTGGGTCGTGTCGACGGTGCTGGCCGAGCCGATGGTGCTGGCAGGCGTTGCTGCGCCACCCATTTCATACCCACGGCGAATGTCGGGCGATGCCGCGTCACCCTGTCCGTAGCCACGCCGAATATCGGACATGGGATTGATGGCCGCCTGCAGGAAGTTGAAGCCGGTGAAGTCGCTGGTCATTGGATTGCCCTTCAAAGTTCTGATCGGAACCGTACAATCCCAGCGATCGATGAAAGACTCGTTAAGGCAGGCGGCCGGCCTACGTCATGCCCAGCGCTGATCCTGTGGCGGAGCGCCGGCCGTGACCCACCGCGCAGGCAGGCCTCCGCCGCCAAGGGGAAGCTGTCTCGCCGGGTGACGGCAACGCTGCCGCACTGCTTCGCCGCGCCGCCAATCTGGTCGACACCATTCCGCGGCAGATACGTTTCTCGAACGTCCAGCTTCTCAGCCGGATGCAGTCGAAAGACCGATAGAACCAGGCCGGACAGCAGGCGTCCCGACGCCCCGGGGCGAATGCCACGTCATCCGATCGCCCGCGGGACGCCGCACAACGCAGGCCTCCGCGGCACTCCAGCGCCTCACCCCGAGTTCCAGCCCTTCGCCTCGACTGCCTGGAGGGATGCCATCCACCACGAGCGCCAGCCATCTTCAGGGACCCGGCAAGCCCCGCGCTCCATCCACTGTAAAATCATGTTTCACGGACAAGGAAGGCTGGCGTCCCGTACGAGATTCGAACTCGTGTTACCGCCGTGAGAGGGCGGTGTCCTGGGCCTCTAGACGAACGGGACAGCCTGGGCCGGCCGGTCTTCTACGGCAGGGGTCCGCCCTCTGCAACCCCCGCCCTCGCCG
The DNA here is from genome assembly GCA_964236585.1 of uncultured Acetobacteraceae bacterium. GTDB lineage: Bacteria > Pseudomonadota > Alphaproteobacteria > Acetobacterales > Acetobacteraceae > CAXSEF01. Next base: position 5,583 of record CAXSFE010000024.1, on the reverse strand, counting down.
GCAACCGGCAGCGACGGGCACACGCGACCGCACCACCCCGCACCCGGCACGGCCGGTGCCGGCACCCCCCGGCCAGCACCCCCGAGCCCCCTGCCCCGGCAGCTCGCAGCCCGCCTCAGCGCGCCAGCCCCAGCCGCCGCATCACGCGCCCCTGCGGGTCCACCACCACCACGCGATCGGCCCCGCCGCCCTGCAGCTGCAGCGCCAGGCCGTCCCCCAGCGACGCGATGCCCGCGATGCGCGTGCCCGCCGGCTCGTCCAGCACCGCGGCCGCGAGCACAGGCGCGCGATGCGACGCCACCCGGCTCGCCACCACCCCGATCAGCCCGGCGACGCCGGCCACGATCAGCACCCCCATGCCCACCACAAGACCCATCAGCGCCCGCATCAGCCCCTCCCCTGCCCGACGCCCTGCGCCCCGCCCCTCGCGAGCGCCGCCGATCCCGGCTATCCCGCACGCCATGGACGACACCCGCCCCACGCCCAGCCCCGCCGACGACGCCCCTGCCCCGCTGCAGGTCCTGGCGCCGGCAGGCTCCGCCGGACAGCGGATGGACCGCTTCCTCGCCGACAGCATCGGCGCGATGTCGCGCTCGCGGGTCAAGGCCCTGATCGTGGAAGGCCGCGTCACCCGCGACGGCGCGCGGGCCGCCGACCCCGCGGACCCGGTGCGCGAGGGCGCGCGCTACGAGCTGCGCCCGCCCGCCCCGGTGCCGGCCGGCCCGCGGCCGCAGCCGATCCCGTTCGACATCCTCTACGAGGACTCCGACCTGCTGGTGCTCGACAAGCCGGCGGGGCTGGTGGTGCACCCGGCCCCCGGCAACGAGGACGGCACCCTGGTCAACGCCCTGCTGGCGCACTGCGGCGACAGCCTGCCCGGCATCGGCGGCGAGCGTCGCCCCGGCATCGTGCACCGCCTCGACAAGGACACCTCCGGCGTGATGGTCGTCGCCAAGACCGAGCAGGCCCTGGCCACCCTGTCCGCCGCTTTCGCCGCGCGCGACCTGGACCGCGCCTACATCGCACTCGCCTGGGGCATGCCAGTGCCGCCCGCCGGCGAGATCGAGGGCGCGATCGGCCGCGACCCGCGCGACCGCAAGCGCATGGCCCTGGTCGCGCGCGGCGGCAAGCACGCCCTGACCCGCTACCGCACCCTCGGCGTGCACGAGGCGGCGCTCACCCGGCTGGAGTGCCGGCTCGACACCGGGCGGACCCACCAGATCCGCGTCCACCTGGCAGCCCGCGGCCACCCGCTGGTCGGCGACCCCGTCTACCTGCGCCGCGTGCCGGCGGCGGCGAAGTCGCTGCCCGAGGACCTCCGGCGCACCCTGCTCGACTTCCCCCGCCAGGCGCTGCACGCCGCCCGGCTCGGCTTCGCCCACCCGCGCACCGGCGCGCCGCTCTCGTTCGAGACGCCGCCGCCGCCGGACCTCGCCGGGCTGCTGTCGCTGCTCTCGCTCGGCTGACGGCCGCAACGCGGGCAGCCCAGGACGTCCGTGCGCCGCGGGTCACGGGCCGGCACGGAGCCGCGGCGCCAGGGTCGAATGGCCGGTCCCGGCGCGATGCCGGGCGGACAGCCCGCTGCCTCGTTGCGCCCGGACGATCACGGAGACGCCTCTTGCGCGGTGCACCATCCCGTGATCGCGCAGCGGGTTTCGTTGACAGGACCGGTCTGGTCCTCTATGAACTCGGTCATCGGCACCGCGGGCGTGCGGTGCCGTGCCGGCTGCCGGAGGCCCTGCTGCACCAGGGGGCTGTCCGGAACGTGACAGCCGATCACCGCGCCCCCGAGCCGATCGCCGGAACCGACGCCCATCCCCCGCCGTAAGGGAGGGAAATCGTCGCGCCAGACGAGAAGGAGCCCACCCATGGCTGCTGCCGTCATCAACGTTGCCCCCGAGGGCAACCTCTCCCGCTACCTGCAGGAGATCCGCAAGTTTCCCATGCTGACGCCGGAGGAGGAACTGTCCCTCTCGCGCGCCTGGCGGGACGACGAGAACACCGAGGCGGCCCACAAGCTCGTCACCTCGCACCTGCGCCTGGTCGCCAAGATCGCCATGGGCTACCGCGGCTACGGCCTGCCGGTCGGCGAACTCATCAGCGAGGGCAACGTCGGCATGATGCAGGCGGTCAAGCGCTTCGACCCCGACCGCGGCTTCCGCCTCGCGACCTACGCGATGTGGTGGATCAGGGCGGCGATCCAGGAGTACATCCTGCACTCCTGGTCGCTGGTGAAGATGGGCACCACCGCGGCCCAGAAGAAGCTGTTCTTCAACCTGCGCCGCCTTAAGGGGCAGATGCAGGCGATCGAGGACGGCGACCTCAAGCCCGAGCAGGTCACCAAGATCGCCACCATGCTGGCCGTCCCGGAGCAGGACGTGGTCAACATGAACCGCCGCCTGGCCGCGCCCGACCACAGCCTGAACGCGCCCGTGCGCGCGGACAGCGAGGGCGAGTGGCAGGACTGGCTGGTCGACGACGGCGAGGGCCAGGAGAGCGAGCTGGCCGAACGCGAGGAGCTGACCGGGCGCAAGGCCCTGCTCGGCGACGCGCTCAAGACGCTCAACGAGCGCGAGCGCCACATCCTGATCGAGCGGCGCCTGAAGGACAACGCCACCACGCTGGAGGAGCTGTCCCAGCAGTACGGCATCTCCCGCGAGAGGGTGCGTCAGATCGAGGTGCGCGCCTTCGAGAAGCTGCAGAAGTCCATGCGCACGCAGGTGGCCGAGCGCCGCCTCGCCGCGCAGCCTGCCGCGGCCTAGCGCCGGCGACACGGGCTGGACGGGCGCGGGCGGCCATGGGACTCCATGGCCGCCCGCCTCGTTTCCGGCCTGCCGCGGGGCGATTGCAGGGCCCGCCCGGACATGCCACCCATCGAGGATGACGCCCGCATTGCGAGTGCCCCCGCCTGTCCGCTCGCCCCTCACGTGCCGCGCCTGGGCCGTCGCAGCAGCCTGCGCGGCGCTGCTCGCAGGGTGCGCGTCGCCCTCGAAAAGCGTGCCGGGCCAGACGCCGGTCACGCAGGGGCCCACCGGCGCCGGGCCCCTGGTGTCCGCCGACCGCGTCCCCGACTTCGCCAGCCGCAACTTCGAGCCGTTCACCCGAGCGGACGTCGTCGGCATCGCGCTGGCGCAGTGGCGCATGTTCGGCCAGCCGGTGGACGACGACCCGCCCGACACCCGCCCCGTCCCCGCGCCGGCCGACAAGCCCGAGCGCCAGCCCGGGCTGTGGCAGCAGGTCGGCCAGTACTGGTGGATCGGCCAGGACCCGGGCGAGCGCGAGGCCGGCTGGACCGGCAAGCACGACGTCGACGGCCGCGTGTTCCCCGCCACCAACGACGCGCACTACGCCTGGTCGGCGGCGTTCATCTCCTACGTGATGCGCACCGCCGGCGCCGGCACCCGGTTCCCGTACTCGCCCAACCACTCGACCTACGTCAACGTCGCCGCCTCGGGCGACTCGCCCATCCTGCGCGCGCGCAACCCGGCGGACTACGCCCCGCAGTCCGGCGACCTGATCTGCATGGCGCGGGGCCACTCCGCCGGCCTGCGCTTCTCCCAGCTGCCGACGCCCACCCTGTGGCCCGGGCACTGTGACATCGTGGTCGCACGCCAGCCGGGCATGCTGAGCGTGATCGGCGGCAACGTCGACGACGCCGTCACGATGAAGCACGTCCCGGTGACGACGGACGGCCGGCTCGCCAGCCCGGACGGGACGATCGTGGACACGCGCTACCCGTGGCTCGCGGTGCTGGAGGTGACGTACGACGCGGAGGAGGAGCCGGGCTCGGACGAGTGAGGAAGCAAGGTTGAGGCTCTGCCTCAAACTCCGCCAAGGGCTGGGCCCTTGGATCGCCATCCCTTAAGTGAGGCCGGTCCAGGGGCGGCTCGCCCCTGGCGGGTCTGGGCAGAGCCCAGCCTTTCCTTCAGGCCCGCCGCGTCTCCGGCATCACCGCCCAGACCAGCAGCGTGCCCGCCGCCCCTGCCCCCGCCAGCACCAGGAACGCGGCGCTCACCGAGGCCCGGTCCGCGATCAGGCCGCCGAGCGCCGTGCTCAGCGTGGCGGCGCCGGCGGTCCACAGCCCCAGGAACCCCATGCACAGGTTGAAGCGCCCGGTGCCGCGCGTGATGTCGGCCGCGATCAGGGGCAGCAGCACGCCGAGCGCCGCCGCGCCGATGCCGTCCAGCGCCTCGATCGCGATCAGCGGATAGGGGCCGAGCTGCAGCGACAGCAGCACGCCGCGCGCCGGCAGCGCCGCGAAGCCGAGCAGCAGCAGGCCGCGCCGCCCGCGCGCCTCCGCGATCCGGCCCACCGCGGGCGAGAGCAGCGCCACCAGGAGCTGCGGCAGCACGACGCAGGCGGCGATCACCAGCTGCGCGCGCCGGCCGATCTGCGAGGTGGCCTCGCTGGCGGCGAGCGGCAGCATGGCGCCGTTGGACAGGCCGAACAGCGCCACGCAGGCGGAGAACGCCAGCAGGCGGCGGTCGCTGAACAACGCGCGCACCGGCAGCCGCGACAGGCCTCGCACCGCAGGCACGGTGGCGGCGCGTGCACCGCCGGGCGCGACACCCGCGAGCGCGCCCGCGGGCGCGACGGAGCGCGCGGTGTCCGGTCGGATCATCCGCAGCGCGATCAGGCCCGGCACCGCGAGGAGCGCGGCCAGCACGAACACCGCGCGCGCCGAGATCCAGTATCCGCACGCGCCCATCAGCCCGGCCGCCACCCCGTTGCCGATCGACGCCCAGCGCGCGTTGCGGCCGAAGCGCTCGCCGGCGGCGATGCCGCCCGCCTCGGCCGCGGCCAGGCTGATCGCCGCGATCGCCGGGCTGAGCACGCAGGACGCGAAGCCGTGCAGCACTTCGGCCGCCGCCACCGGCAGCCGCGCCGGCCACACGGCGAGCAGCAGCGCGCCGCCGATCACCGCGAGAATCGCCGCAGCCGCCGCCCCGCGCTTGCCGTGCAGGTGGTCGACGAGGGCGCCGGCGGGGATCTGGCTGGCCATCGACGCCACAGTGCCGATGCTGAGCGCCAGGCCGATCTGGCCCTGCGTCCAGGCCTGGGTGGTGAGGTAGACGGACACGAACGGGCCGAACGCGGTCTGCAGGTTGGCGACGAAGAAGTTCAGCAGGTCGAGGCCGACCCGCGCGCGGCGGTCGGGTGCCCCGGCGCCGGCGGCGGCGCTCAGGGTCCGGGCCGGGGCACGGGCGTCCCCGGGCCGACCACGGCGACCGGCCTGCCCGGGCCGACGTACTCCGGGGTGTTCTTGATCTGCTCCGGGCTGAGCACGATCGTCAGCGCCGAGTCTGACCCGCCGGGCGGGAAGGCGAACGCCGACCACTCCACCGCGATCTTGCGCGAGCCGAGCCCCATGAAGCCGCCGAAGTCGATCACGGCCGCACGCGGCATGCCGCTGGCGTCCACCAGCACGTCCACCACGCGGCCGATGTCCTGCTTGTCCGGCCCGGCCACGGCGCGCCCGAGCAGGCCGGAGACCGCGAGGCGGGCGGTGTTGGGCGGCAGCGGCAGCGCGGGAGGCGGGGGAGGCTGCCCGGAGCCCGGCGCCTGGCCGCCCGCAGCGCCGGG
>CAXSFE010000023.1:0-35839 GCA_964236585.1 uncultured Acetobacteraceae bacterium | reverse complement strand
TGTTCATCCCGTTCCGTGCGCGTCACGTGCCGTTGCAGGAGTTGAACCTGGTCGCCAGACGGGCCGGGGGTCTCGACGCAATCCAGAGCAAGGTGGCCGAGGAGCTGCAGATCATGCTGACGAGGCAGGTTCCAGAGTGATATCCGACTCACGAGCCGCTGGCTTTCTCGTGACGCGGTGTTCTGGCGGTGGCGCGACACGCTCCCTCCTGGCCGGACAGGCGGGAAGAGGGCGATGGTCGTGCGCGACGACGTCGAGTCGGCGGAACTGCGGCGCCTTGCGCGAGCGCGATGGCCGGGCGGCGGCCCGGCTGCTGGCGATCACGGGCGTGCTTGATGGCCTGAGCCGCGTGGCTGCGGCCCGGCTTCGTCGGCGGGCCAGTTCGTCACCAACCGGCGCTGCCTCGGGATACGGTGACGACGGGCGGCGCCGTGCTTGCAAGACATGCCTGCGACGTAGCCGGGCTGTTCGGTACAGGCTACCAAGCCACCTCCGTGCACCAACATCCTGCTGACTGATCGCCGATGCTGGTCGGCTGGCTCGCAACCCGCGCCACGCAGCGCCCCTCGCGCAGGTAGCCCGGGCCACGGCTGAGCACCCGCAGCCCGATCTCCTGGTACAGCCGCGACGCCGCACGGATGGCGGGGCGCATCCGCGCGGGCAGGCAGCGGTGGCCAAGCTCGGCGCTTCGGTCGGACTGCTCGGCGCGTGCCAGCACCCGCTGCACGGCGTCGAACACCGGCTCGGCCGCATCCGCGATGTCATCGGGCCCCAGACCGGCAGCCCCAAGTTGGCCGCCACGGGATGGCGGCCGTCGCCGGCAATAATCGCCGCACGGACGGGCACGCAGGGCGGTGCGGGCATCGCCGGGCGCGCTCGTCTCGTCAGCCAAGTCGTCCACGGTGCGGCGGAACGCGTACAGCGCGGCTGCGTCGTGCAGCGTGGCACCGGGCGGCAGGCGGCCGGGCAGACGGAAGCTGCGGTCATGGCGGGCCAGTAGGAAGACGCTCACCGCACGCGCTCCGCGAGGAGCAGCGCCTTGACCCCCTTAGCCGACAGCGGCACGCCCGCGTCGGGGTGGGTGCGGGTGGCCACGAGGTGGGAGCCCGGCACCGGGCCGCAGTTGTGGAGACTAAACCACGCCGACTGCATCGGCGTAGGCGCCGCGGAGAAGCCTGCGCCGTGGCGGCTGATACAAACGGCGCGATTGGCCGACATATGGAGCCGCCGAGGCAGTAAAGGTTGAGGCTCCGCCTCAAACTCCGTCAAAGGCTGCGCCCTTGGAACGCATCTCTTAAGAGAGGCCGGTCCAGGGGCGGCTCGCCCCTGGCGGGTCTGGGCAGAGCCCAGCATTGCTTGCCAATCGGTCGACGCACCTGAACGCGTTGATCGAGGTGTGCACACACAGCGCCGACGGCGGCATAAGCCAAGCGGGGCGATGGTGCGCTCACGCGCGAGAACGGACGGCAGTTGGCTGGTTGCTTCCTCGAGAAGCTGATCTCAGCTTCGCTGGGCAAGCAGACAAAGCTGTCGCTTGGTGTGCTGTGCCTGGATCAATCGCGACGTCGGCCATCGAAGCCGTTCCTGCCGGCTCCGATGGCGTGTCGCCGCCTGGTTCAGGCCTGCTGGATCTTGTCGAGGATGGAGGCGGGCGCGCCGGCCATGTTGTTGGACAGCAGGTACTTCGGCGCCGTCTCCATCCAGTGCTTGAGGGTGATCTCCTCGAACTTGCCCGCATCCCAGGTCTGGATGATCTCCAGGTCCTCGTCGCCGGTGTTGACCATGCCGTGACCGTAGCCGGCCGGGATGTAGGCGGTGTCGCCAGCCTTGACGTCGGCCACCTTGCTGCGCCCGCCCGAGCCGAACATCGCAACCTGGCCGCGGCCCTTGAGGTAGAACTGGAACTCGTTGGCGTTCGGGTTCCAGTGCAGCTCCTTCATCTGGCCCGGCTTGATGACCATCAGCCCGCCTGACATGTTGGTCGAGATCGGCCACTCGTCGACGGTGGCCAGGTGGAAGCTGCCGCCCGCGAAGTCGCGCGCGGCGCGCGGGTCGCGCAGCAGGCTGAACTTGTGCGTCGACTCCTTGGGCCACGGCGAGTCCCGCGCCTCGGAGATCGGGATCACCGGGCCGGCCTGGATGTAGGTCTCGCCCTTCGGGAAGGCGTCGAAGTCGGCCTGCGTCAGCCCGAAGTTCTTCGCCAGCATGGACTTCGGCGTCACGTCCACCCAGTCGGTGATCGAGAACGTGCCGTGCTCGGAGAACGCCCCGTTGTCGAACGACAGGATGAAGTGGCAGGGCTCGTCGCCGATGGTCTGGATCGAGTGGCCGTGCCCCTTGGGAAACAGCCACAGGTCGCCCGGCTTGTAGTTGTTGAACTCGGTCTGCCCGGACGGGTCGAGCACCGTGGTCTGGCACTGGCCGCCGATCACATAAGCCCACTCCGCCGCGATCGCGTGCCAGTGCAGCTCGCGCGAGGCGCCGGGGTTGAGGAACATGTGGACGCCGGCCAGGCCCTTCATGATCGGGAGCTGGTGCTCCGTCGACTCCTTGGCCCAGCCGCCCGAGGTGATCTTGGGCTTCGAGCCGTCGAGCGAGCGGGTGAACTCCGGCATCTCGCCGACGTCCTGCGGGTTGTGGTAGGCGACGTCGGCGCCCGGCTTGAGCTGCTGCACGTCGCGGCCGAAGCCGCCCTCGCCCGCCTGGCCCTTGTCATCGGCCGAGGCTGTCCCCGTCAGCGCCACGAGGGCGCCGGCCGTGAGTGCCGCGGAGCCGAGAAAGGCGCGTCTGCTGTTATCCATTTTCGTTGCTCTCCCTAGAAGCTTTTTCGCAAAGCTTACGCATCGAGTAATTCATGGCGGCATCTGGGCCGGGGTCACATGCGACGCATTGGCCGCGGCGGCTTACGTGATCCGTGAACTGAGACGCGTCTGTGACGTCGGACAACATTGGCGTTGTAAACGGCTGCAGGAACTGCTGACTTGATAAACATCTTGACTGTATAGTTGCAATAGACCTGAACGTTTACTGGGAGCCTGGCTGCACCAGCACGTAGATAGAAGCCTATTCAAATCGTCAAGCGGTCATCACTAGCGCGTCCCCTTGTCAACCGACCGGACAGGATCATACGGCACTTGCCGACTTTCAGAAGCAAATGTTTTGGATGATGGAAAGCTGCTTTCGTGATAACCATGGTCCAAATGCGTATGCCCAACCCCGATTTGCTGAAGACGTTTGTGACCGTCGCAGACATGCGCAGTTTCACGTTGGCGGCGCACCGGCTGTCGCTCGGACAGTCCACGGTCAGCCAGCAAATCAAGCGGCTCGAAGACATAATAGGGCGCACAATACTGGCGCGCGACACGCATTCCGTTGCCTTGACGCCGGACGGTGACGCGCTGCTGAGCTTCGCCCGTCCATTGCTGAAAGCGCATGACAATCTGTACGCGTTCTTCGAGCCGTCCACCTTGGCCGGGCGCCTGCGCTTCGGCGTTTCCGAGGACTTCGGCTCTGCTGGCCTGGAAGGCGTGCTGGCCGAGTTTGCTCGCCGTCATCCAGCGGTTGAGCTGGAGCTGATGATCGGCCTGAGCGTGACGCTGTACGAGCGTTTCGATGCCGGCGACCTGGACGTGCTGTTTGTCAAGCGCCGTTTTGGCGATGCCCGCGGGCACGTCGTTTGGCGCGAACAGCTGGTCTGGATCGGACGTCCGGGCATACGTCCCGATCCCAACCTGCCTCTGCCGCTGCTGCTCTATCCACCGCCCAGCATCACGCGCACCCTCGCACTGCAGGCGTTGGACAGGACAGGTCGGGCCTGGCGCATGGCCTGCACAAGCGGAAGTCTCAGCGGCCTCTACGCGGCGGCGCGTGCCGGGCTCGGCGTGGCGCCGCACTCGGCACGACTTCTGCCGCAAGGCCTCGCTCCCATCCCGTTCTCGCGCTTTCTGCCGGAGCTCTCGGATGTCGAGTTCGTTGTCATCAGCTCGGAACAGCATCACGTGACCGCGCCGGGCTTGATGGATGTGCTGATCGAGAACGTGGGGGGGTTGCGCTCCTCTGACGGTTTGGCCATGGGCGAGGCGTTTGGTCCCGGAGTGAAGTGATCTCGGACGGGTGTTCCTCCCCCGGCAGTTCCTGGACATCAGGCCCGGGACGACATTGGCGGGCACGATCAGCCGGGAGCGCTCGGCGAACCGGTCGATGAACGCCTCGTCGTGCGGCACGAGCGCATGAAAGGCATGGAGCAGCAGGCTGGTTCGTTCGGGCTTGATCATTTGGGGCACGGTCATCCGCCCTGCGTCGCCAGGGCGGCCTGTTCCGGGTCGCGCCAGCGCGTCCCGTGCTCCGCCTGCTGCGGCCACGTCGCCAGCTGCCGCGTGATCCGTGTCAGGAACACGCCGACCCCGCCCCTGGTCATGGCGCTGCCGCTCCGGGCGGGCCGCTTCGCCCCTGTCACCCGCTACCCTGCCTCCTCGCGTCCGGGGGCCGGACGCATGGCCAGCCTGGGCGCAAGTGCCAGGGCGAGCGGGACGATGGCCAGGGCCGTGGCGGCCGCGGCGGCCGTGGCCAGCGTGGGCCCGACCGCGTCGCCGAGCAGGCCATACAGCACCGGGGCGATGGCGCCCGAGCCGATCGTGCCCGTGTAGAACAGGGCGAAGGCGCGCTCCGTCGCATGCGGCGGCGCCAGCTCCGGCACCGTGCCGTAGAGCACGGACGAGGTGCCGTTCAGCATCACGCCGAGCAGCGGCAGCAGCAGCAGCGTGGGCAGCACCGGCAGCGCCAGCACCGCGAGGATGATGGCGGCGGTGCCGGACTCGGTCAGCAGGATCGTGCGCAGCACGCCGACGCGCGCGCCCAGCCAGCCGCAGGCGAACTTGCCGGCGGCACCCCCCACGAACACCAGGGCGAAGCCCAGGCCGATGGCGGGCAGCGCCGCGCCCTTGGCCTTGAGCAGGAACGGCAGGAAGGTGAGCAGGCCCATTCGCACGCCGGTGTCGAGCATGCCGATCGCGAACAGCAGCGCGAAGCCGCCCGCCGAGCCCTGCCCGCCACCGGCATCGGCCTTCGCGAGACCGCGGGCAGTCGGCCGTGCTGCGACCCTCGGGATCGGCGGCATGAGGCCGGCAACCAGGATGGCGACCAGCAGCCCGACGCCCACCAGCAGCCACAGCGAGCGGCGCCAGGGCATGACCGTCAGGAGCAGCGAGGCCAGCGCGGGCAGCGCCGCCTTCCCGATGTCGCCGCTGAAGTTGTAGGTGCCAAGCGGCCCCCTGGCGCGCGCACCGTAGGCGCGCGACACCGCGGCCGAGGCGATCGGATGCTGCGTGCTGGAACCGACCCCTGAGAGGGTCAGGGCGGCGCAGAGGGCGAGCACGCCGGTCGACAGCCCGGCCAGGGCATAGCCGAGCGCCGCCAGGCCGGTGCCGAGGACGAGGACCACGCGGCCGTCGATGCGCTCCGCCAGCCGGCCTGCGGGGATCTGCAGCAGCGCCATGGCGCCGGCATACAGCGCACGCAGCAGGGCGAGCTCCGCGTAGGTCAGGCCGAACTCCGACTGCCAGAGCGGAAGCAGGATGTAGATCGTGTCGGTGTAGCCGTCGTGCAGCGCGTGGGCGAGCCCCGCGACCAGCAGCGTGTGACGGGCGCCCGAGGAGGCCGACGCGACAGGCGGCATCGGGACGGGCGACAGCTCGGTCATCGCAGCTCCTCGAAATCCCTTTCGGACCGGCGGTTGAGCTTGTCGACCCGCAGGTGAGCAAGCAAGGCTGGGCTCCGCCCAGACCCGCCAGAGGCGAGCCGCCCCTGGACCGGCCTTACTTGAGGATTGGATTCCAAAGGCTCGGCCTTTAGAGGGGTCCAGGGGCAGAGCCCCTGGCCTTGCCTGCCCCGGGCGGCACCCTGCGTCAGCCGATCACGCCGTTCGTATCAGACCGCCCCTGCAGCACTGTGCCCTCTCGGCTTCCCTGTCACGACCCCTCTCACGGGCAGCATGGCGTCCATCGTCGGACAATCTGTCCATCCGGAAGACGCAACGGGCGGTCGGGAGACCCTGGTTTCGCGGGCAGGTCAGACGGTTGGGCGGGCCAGCTCCGCGGCGCCGCAGTCTGCGGGCACGCTCGCGTCGCCAGCCACGCTGATCAGCCCCGCGGCGGCGTCAGTGGGGATCACGCGCCTGGACACCGAGTAGGGGATGCCGACCAGCGAGAAATCGCGGAACACGATGCGGCCGGACACGGTGTAGCTGACGGAGCCCGTGCTGAGGATGCTTCCGAGCTGCGCGCCGAGGTTGCGCGTCGTGGGGGCCACGGAGAACGGCAGCGCGACGGCGCCCAGCGGCGGCAGGATGATCGGGCTGTCGTTCACGCCGCTGGCGAGGCGCCCGCCGCCGACATCGACGTCGAACGTGACACGCGAGAACGTCAGCTTGCGCGGGTTGAGGTTGCTGACGCAGAGCCAGACCTGAAACTGCTGGTCGAGCAACCCTGCGCTCAAGAGTCTGGCCTGCAGCACGTCCACGCTCGGGGACTGGACCGCGGCACAGCCAGCCGGCGTGCACGACAGCAGGAGGGCAGCCTGGACGAGGCGCAGCGGGGTCTCCGAGCCCGCCGCCGACAGGCCGCCGCGTGCGGCACGGGGGCTGCCCTGCCGGACGGCCCCCATGCGGCCCGGGTCCGGCTAGACGCGGCTGAGCAGGTAGCCGAGCACGAGCCCGACTCCGGCGGCCGAGAGCAGGGCTGCCACCGGCTGATCCTTGGCGAAGCTCGTCACTTCGTCGACCATCTGCCCGTAGACGTCCTGCGCCTGCCCGGCGGCCTGGTTGGCCTTGCCCCTGGCCTGGGTCGAGGTGTCTCCCGTCAGGCCGCCCACGGCGTCCTGGACCTTGCCGCCGATGTCCTTGGCGGTGCCTTCGATACGGTTCTCATCCATTGCGGACTCCTGTTGGCTCATGGTTAGCTGGGTCGGCACGGCTTCAGGCAAGGCAACCTGTCTTTGCCCACACGCGGCGCTGCACAGCAAGTTGCCAGCCGCGACGGCGGGGCTACCGGGCAGCAGGTCGGCGAACACCGCAAAGGTAGGGCTGACGCCACGCTGGCACCGGCGTTCTTCCCGATCCACGCTGGCCTGCTGCAGCCGCAAGGCCGCCTTGGTGACACGAACCAGCCCGCGGGCGACCGTTTCGGTCGCAACAGGCGGGAAAGGCGCAGCGCCCCGAGGACTGCGACCTCCTCAGCATCCGACGGCAGGGCGGGATACGGGAGCGTGGCCGGAACCGCCCGCATTCGGCCGGATGATCTCGACCTTTCGGACGCCGTGGCTCGCTTCACGACCATTCCTGCAAATCACATCCACACGATGGATGCGGTCACACAACGAAGTCGGACGGCTGGAGTTTCCTTGTTCATCCGAAAATGTTAATACCTTTTACATTGCTCGCCGGCTCCGCATCTGTCACATAGCCGGGGCGGAGACAGCCGTTGCGGCGGACATCCGACGCTGTGCCCAGGCAGCGACGGGGTGGTTGCAGCACACGCTGCATCGGCGTCGGACCGCGCGGGCAAGTGACCGAAGCAGCGAAGGACACCAGCATGCACAAGACCTCCACCTTGGCGATCCTCACCCTTCTGGCGGCCGGAGCACTGGCGCCCGCGCATGCGGAGCCGGGAGGCTGCCTGAAGTACGGCGCCGCGGGTGCCGTCGGCGGCCATCTCGCGCATCACGGCGTCCTGGGCGCCGCCGGCGGCTGCGTGACCGGCATGTACGTCCGTCACGCGTATCGCAAGGAGGCGCACAACAAGGCCGACCTTTACGACCAGGAGCATCCCGGCGCGAAGGGCACCTACGGGGAGAAGGCGACGGCCTACGACGTCGAGCATTCAACCTCACCCGGGAAGATGGCCCCGGCCGACCAGCCGGCGACCCCGTCGAGCCAGGGCAACGGCCAGACCTAGCGTCGCCGAGGTTTCACCGTCCGGGCCGGATGCGCTGTCGGGTGTTGCGCCCGGGAGCGCATGTCGCTGCGTGCCGGTCGGGGCGACCACGCCCGATCCGGCGCTGCCGTTCTGCCGTACCGGATGCACCGCTTCCGCCACTGCCGCCCGACACCATGACGTCCGCGATGGGTCGCGCCATCGTCGCCAAACCCCGACCTGCACCCGCGTCGTGGCTTCGTCCGCGTCCTGAACCGTGATGGTGCGGAAACCGGGAACTCCGGGGTGCGGTCGGCGCTGCGGCTGGCGGGCACGGACGGCAGGGTCGCCCCGTCCACGGCGAAGACCAGGGAACGGCGTCAACCCACCGCGCGCAGCGGCACGGAATTTGCGCTCTCCTGCAAGTCATTCTACACATCCGGCACGGTCGGCGACCGTCGTCCGCACCCGTCAGCAAGCATGAGAACGTCATTTCAAGTAAAATCATGAGACTTGTCCCACGACTCGTCATCTGCTGGTTTGCATGACTGTCGGACCGGGCTGGGGAATGTCGCGCGCCGCCGCCAGGGCGACAGACAGGCCGTGGCACGCGACGGCCGCCTCGATGTTCTCGCGGTGGATTGCACGGGCAGGGCACGGAGCAGGGACCCCGATCTGCCGGGCCGGGATCGGACGCGCGTCCGCACATCGTCGCCGATCCGTGGCGGCGGACCCGATTCGTGGCGCGGAGGGTCGCCGGCCAGCGCTGCGCAAGCACCAAGCCGCTCGAGCCTCGGGAGGTGCGACAGCTTGGTCGATGCCATCGTGACGGCGGCAGGCGCCGGCGTGAGGCGGGGCCTCGGCTCCGTGAGGCACTGCATCAAGGCGATGGCGTTCATGTCGCCGCGCGACATCGGCCTGTTCGTGCGAAGCGCCCGCACGGACGCGGGCATCGGCCGGGCTCGGGCCACGGGCGGCGACTGCACCGCGTTCGACGCGGCCTATGCCGCCGGCGATCCCTGGGCCTCCGCAGACAGCCGTTACCTGTACCAGCGCCGCAAGTACGACGCCCTGGTGGCCTTCCTGCCGCCGGGTCGCCGCTTCGCCAGCGTGCTCGACGTCGGTACCGGCCTGGGGCTGCTCGCACGCCGCATCGCGGAGCGAGCCGACGTCGTGGTCGGGCTCGACATCTCGCAGGTGGCGGTCCTGCAGGCAGCGGCACTCCACGCGGACGTCCCTCACCTTCGCTTCGAGCAGGGCGACGTCCGGACTCTTCCCGAGGCGCTCGATGGCAGCTTTGACCTGGTCGTCCTCGCAGATACGCTGTACTACCTTCCCCAGCCCGTGAGCGATGCCGCCCTAAAGGCGATCGCCCTGCGGGTCGCTGCCCTGCTCGCACCCGGCGGCCTCTGCCTTCTTGCCAACCATTTCTTCTTCGCGGCCGACCCGGACAGCCGCCTGTCCCGGCGCATCCATCAAGCGTTCGCCTGGTCGCCCGGCCTCGACCAGGTCTCGGAACACCGGCGGCCTTTCTACCTCGTGTCCGTGCTGACGACACCTGTCGTCGAGCGGGCATGGGACGTGTGATATCGGCGGCTGGGTTTTGACCCGCAGGAAAGCAAGGCTGGGCTCTGCCCAGACCCGCCAGGGGCGAGCCGCCCCTGGACCGGCGTCACTTAAGTCCAGGTTTTCAAAGGCTCGGCCTTTGGCGGGGTCCCGCCTCGAAGCATGGGGGCAGGGCCCTTGGCCTTGCCTGCCTTGAGCATCAAGCTCCGACAGAGGGTTTCTCTGGAAGCCTCGACCTAAGGACCAGGCGCGAGGCCACGCACGCCCGCGTCGCGACCTTCTCCTCGGGATGCCCATGATACAGCCAGACATCAGCCGGACATGCAGCATTTAAGAGCACCATTTCTTACGGTTGCCGCCTTTACTGTCACTGCATGCGATGTATTGTTGTCTCAGGGCAGGGCTGCGTGGCTGGACCGGCCCCGCCGAACGCCTGAGGAGCCGTCCATGCCACTGCCCACGGCCCGGTCCGATGCCCAGCTCAGCGCGCGCGGCCTGCGCAAGTCCTTCCCCGGCCGCGCCGGACCGACGGAGGTCCTCGCCGGCCTCGACTTCGACATCCATGAGCGCGACTTCGTCAGCATCATCGGCCCCAGCGGCTGCGGCAAGACCACCATCTTCAACATGGTGGCCGGCCTGCTCGACCCCGACGCCGGCACACTGACCTACCGCGGCGAGGTCGTCCCCAACCTGCGCGGCCGCATCGGCTACATGATGCAGAAGGACCTGCTGTTCCCCTGGCGCACCGTGCTGCAGAACGTCCTGCTCGGCCTCCAGGTCCGCGGCGTGCGCCCGGTAGAGGCCATCGACACCGCGCGCGAGTACCTCTCCACCTTCGGCCTCTCGGGGTTCGAGAACAGCTACCCCCGCACCCTGTCCGGCGGCATGCGGCAGCGCGTCGCCCTGATTCGCACCCTGATCATGGACCCCGACATCCTGCTGCTCGACGAGCCGTTCTCCGCGCTCGACTACCAGACCCGCCTCTACCTGGAGGGCGTCCTGCTCGAGGCGGTCGAGACCTTCGACAAGACCGTCATCCTCATCACCCACGACATCGACGAGGCCGTCGCGCTCTCCAAGCGCGTCGTCGTCCTGTCCGGCCGCCCCACCACGGTGAAGTCCGTGCATGACATCGCAATTCCCCGCGGCTCGCCCATCGAGGCCCGCAGCCATCCGCTGTTCCCCGAGTACTTCCACACCCTGTGCCACGAGCTCGACATCCAGACCAGGCGCGCCGCGTGAGCACCGCCGTCCGTGCCGCTGCCCCCGCGCCCGCCCGCGCCGCCTCGCCCGTGATGGCGCGCCTCGACACCGTGGCGGGCCGCGCGGTGCTCCAGGTCGGCGTCGTCGCCCTGTTCTTCGCGCTGTGGCAGGCCGGCGTGCGCGCCGGCTGGGTCTCGGACTTCCTGGTCGGCGCGCCCGCCGGCATCTGGCGCGTGTTCCTGCGCGCCCTGCTCGACGGCACGCTGCCCTACGACACCGCCGTCACCGTCTACGAGGCCGTGCTCGGCTTCGCGATCGGCACCGTCGCCGGCTCGCTCTGCGGCCTGGCGCTGTGGTACTCCGCCTTCGTCGCCCGCGTCACCGAGCCGTTCATCGTCGCCCTGAACAGCGTGCCCAAGATCGCGCTCGCGCCGATCGTCATCCTCTGGTTCGGCACCGGGCTGGTCTCCAAGGTGGCGCTCGCCGTCTCGCTCACCGCGCTCGTCGCCCTGATCGCCGCCTACCAGGCCGCCCGCGACTCCGACCGCGACCTGCAGTCGCTCCTCGTCTCCATGGGCGCCACCAAGCACCAGGTGTTCTGGAGCGTCATCGTTCCCTCCACCCTGCCGGCGATGATCGCGACGTTTCGCATCAACATCGGATTCGGCCTCGTCGGCGCGGTCGTCGGCGAGTTCATCTCGTCCAAGCGCGGTCTTGGCCACCTGATCTACGAGGCGTCGGGGCTCTACGACCTGAACACCGTCTGGATGGGGCTGTTCATGCTCATGCTCGTCGGCTTCGTGCTCTACTACGCCATCGAGGCCCTCGAATCCCGCCTCCTGCCCTGGAAGCAGGACACCACCCGCGCGGTCGTCCAGGCGTGAGCGGCACGCCAGGCAGGGCCAGGGGCTCTGCCCCCCATGCTCAAAAAGCGGGGACCCCGCGAGGGCGGGCCGCCCTGGACTGGCCTCCTGATGGATGGGGATCCAAGGACCCCTGGTCCTTGGCGGGTCTGGGCAGAGCCCAGCCTTGCCTCCTTTCCCTGTACTCACCCGGAGCCGTCATGACCCACCCGAGCCTCCTGCGCCGCGCCGCCCTCGCCGCCCTGCTGGCCTGCGCTGTCCCCTGTGCCGCCCGTGCCGCCGACAAGCCGGTGCCGGTGGTGATCAGCCAAGCGTTCCAGTCGATGCTCTACCTGCCATTCTACATCGCGATCGACCACGGTTTCTTCGAGCAGCAGGGCGTCGCGGTCGACAAGGAGACCGCGGGCTCGCCGCCATCCGCCCTGTCCGCGGTGATCTCCGGAAGCGCAGACTTCTCCATTCACGGCCCGGAGTGGACCGCGATCGCCGCGTCGAAGGGCGCGCATGTCGACATCGTCGCCAACCTGGTCAACGGCGCTGCCGTGTGGATCGCGGCCGCCCCGAACTTCGCGTACGACGGCGTCGCCAGCCTCAAGGGCCAGCGCGTCGTGACCGGCGCCATGCCGACGACCAGCACCTCGCTGTTCATGAAGCTTGCCAAGGAGGGCGGCCTGGACGCGAAGACCGACATCGACCTGGTCCCCGTGCAGATCGGCTCCGAGCCCGGCCCATTCCTCGCCGGCCAGGCCAAGGTCGCGGTGATGTACGAGCCCGGCCTGGAGCAGGCGGTCTCGCGCGGCATGAAGGTCGTGTTCGGCTTCCCCAAGGCATACGGTCCCTACGCCTTCTCCTCGCTGACCGCGCGCGCCGACGTCGACCCGGACAAGGCGCAGCGCGTGGTCAACGCCCTTGAGCTGGCCATCCGCTTCATGCACGCGGACCGGCCGGCGACCCTGGCCATCGCCCTCAAGGAGTTCCCCAGCCTCGACCCCGCCGTCGTCGAGGCCGCGGTCAGCCGCATGCTCGCCGAGAACGTCTACCCCGCCAGCGTCCAGACCACCCCGGAGGCCCTGACCACCGCGATGCAGACCCAGATCGCGCTGGGCAACCTTGCCGCGCAGCCGGACTACGCGCAGTTCGTCGTCCAGTCCTACGTGCAGAAGGCACTGCAGCTGCCGTAAGGAAGGCCGGGGGCTCTGCCCCTGGACTCCGCCAAAGGCCGAGCCTTTGGAAAACTGGACTTAAGTAAGGCCGGTCCAGGGGCGGCTCGCCCCTGGCGGGTCTGGGCAGAGCCCAGCCTTGCTTTCTGCCTTTCGGAGCCCCCATGCCTCTGCCCGCCTTCGCCACCCCCGCCCCCCTGCCCGCCCTCGACGCCCTGCGTGCCTTTGCCGCCGGCGCCCTGACGCCCGCCGCCTACCTGGCCGCCTGCGAGGCCCGCGCGGCGGAGTGCGCACCATGGCTGCACGCCTTCGCCCACCGCCCGCGCGACCTGCCCGCGCCGGCCGGCGGTCCGTTCGCGGGCCTGCCGTTCGGCGTGAAGGACATCATCGACACCGCGGACATGCCGACCGAGAACGGGGCGCTCGCCGACCGCGGCCGCGTGCCCGGGCGCGACGCCTGGGTGGTGGAGCGGCTGCGCTCGCTGGGTGGCGTGGTGTTCGGCAAGACGGTGACGACCGAGTACGCCTGGCGGCACCCCGGCGCCACGGTGAACCCGCACGACCCGGCGCACACGCCGGGCGGCTCCTCCTCCGGCTCGGCTGCGGCCGTCGCGGCCGGGATCGTGCCGCTCGCGCTGGGCACGCAGACTGTCGGCTCGGTGATCCGCCCGGCCGCGTACTGCGGCGTGGTCGGCCTCAAGCCCAGCTTCGGCGCGATCCCGCGCACCGGCATCCACCCTCTGTCCGGCTCGCTCGACCACGTCGGCCTGTTCGCGCGCCGCGTGGAGGACGTGGCCTTCGCCCTTGGCCTGCTCGCCGCCGCCAGCGACGGCGACCCGCACGGCGTTCCGCTGCCCGCCTTCTCGATCGACCCGGGAACGGGCCTGCGCGACTCCCTTCCCGGGGCCGGGCCGCCGCCACGCCTGGCGATGGTGCGCACGGACCGCTGGGACGGCGTGGAGACGCCGCAGCGCGAGGCGCTGGCGCACGCCGCAGCCCGGCTGCGCGCGTCGGGGGCACAGGTGCACGAGCTGGCGCTGCCGGCCGGCTTCGAGGGGATGTGGGGCTGGGCGCAGACCCTGCTCGCGGTCGAGGCCGCCGCGATACACCGCGACCGCATCGCCCAGGTGCCGGACCGGGTGAGCGGCACGCTCAAGGCCCTGGCGTCCGTCGGCATGACGCTGCCGGCTGGCGACTACGTCGAGGCGCTGCAGCGGCAGCGCGCGCTGCGCCACCGCCTCGGCGAGACGATGTCGGGCTTCGACGCGGTCCTGACCGTGCCAGCGACCGGGACCGCGCCGCGCGGCCTGGACCTGACGGGCGACGCGTCGCTGTGCGCGCCCTGGACCTTCCTGGGCGTGCCGGCCGTCACCCTGCCGGCGGCCGTGGCCGCGAACGGGCTGCCGCTCGGCATCCAGCTCGTCGGACGCTATCGGGAGGACCTGCGCCTGCTGCGAACCTCTGCCTGGGCGGAGGCGGCGCTTGCGGCGGCCTGACACCGACCTGTCAGCAAGCAAGGCCGGGCTCTCCCTCCGGTGCCTATTCCAATGGCCCAAGCGGGCCATTGGAACCTCTAGGCACCTCCGCCCGGACCCGCCAAAGGGCCGAGCCCTTTGGAAACCCTGCACTTAAGAAGTGGATTCCAAAGGCTTGCCTTTGGCGGAGTTTGAGGCAGAGCCTCAACCTTGCCTGCATGGCCGGCCATGCCCAGGAGCCGCTGGCGTGAGGGCACCGGCGGACGGAACCAGCCCTATGCCCCCGGCAGCCCGAACAGTGCGTCCTCCACCGCCACCCCTGTGGCCACGTCGTGCAGCGCCAGCCGCGTCACGTCGCCTCGCCCGTCCACCATCTCCAGCGCCCGCAGCGCCAGCGGCCCGTCCGAGAACCCCAGCGTGAGCCGCCCCTGCCCCGGCCGCTCCGTCGAGCGTACCGCCACCGCCAGCACGCCGGGCCCGCGCTCCACCGACACCACGGTCACCTCGCCCGACAGCACGATCCGCGGCGCCAGCAGGATGTCCAGCGGCGTGCGCGCCAGCGGCAGGCTGCTGCTCGCCCCCGTCGCCGCGTCCGCGAACACCACCCGCCCCCGCGCCGCCACCAGCACCGCCCGGCTCGGCGGGTCGTACTGCAGACGCAGCCGACCCGGCCGCGCGAGCCACGCCGTCCCGGCGCCGCCCGGCCCGGACCCCTCCTGCACGAACCGCGCCTGCAGCGTCCGGATCGAGTCCAGGTACTGCTCCACCCGCGCCACGTCCGCCAGGTCCGCAGCGCCCAGCACCCCTGGCGCCGGCACCGACGCACACCCCGCCAGCAGGAGAACCCCGCCCAGAACGTCCCGACGCCGCATCACATGATCCTCCAGAAGGAAAGCAAGACTGGGCTCTGCCCGGACCCGCAAAGGGTCCGAAGACCCTTTGATCCCTTGACTCAAGGAAGGCGATCCAAGGGCCCAGCCCTTGGCGGGGTCCAGGGGCAGAGCCCCTGGCCTTGCCTTCCCTATGCCTCCCCCAGCACCAAGTCATCGCGGTGCACCATCTCGTCGCGCCCGCGCCACCCCAGCACGCCCTCGATCTCCTCGCTGCGCCGCCCTGCGATCCGCACCGCGTCCTCGCTGGCGTAGGCGCTCAGCCCCCGCCCCAGCTCCCCCGACGGCCCCGCGACCAGCACCGCGTCGCCGCGCGCGAACTCCCCCTCGACCGCGACCACGCCCGCCGGCAGCAGCGACCCGCCCGCCCGCAGCGCCCGCGCCGCGCCCGCGTCCACGCGCATCACCCCGGCCGGCTGCAGGCTCCCCGCGATCCACCGCTTGCGCGCCGAGCGCCCCTCCGGCGCCGGGAGGAACCAGGTGCAGCGTGCCGGCCCGCTTCCACCGTCGTCGCCCGCCAGCGCCGCGATCGGGTGCGCCCGCCCACCCAGCGCGATTGCCATCGCGCACCCGGCCTGCATCGCGATCCGCGCGGCGATCAGCTTCGTGCGCATGCCGCCGGAGGAAAAACCCGGCGGCGGCTCGCCCCCCATCGCCTCGATCTCAGGGCTCAGCGCGGCCACCATCGGCACGTGCACGGCCGCTGGGTCGCGCCGCGGGTCCGCCGTGTACAGACCGTCGATGTCGCTCAACAGCAGCAGCTGGTCCGCGCCGACCATCTCGGCCACGCGCGCCGCCAGCCGGTCGTTGTCGCCGAAGCGGATCTCCGCCGTCGCCACGCTGTCGTTCTCGTTGATCACCGGCACGCAGCCGAGCCCCAGCAGCGTGCGCAGGGTCGCCCGCGCGTTGAGGTAGCGCCGCCGGTCCTCGGTGTCGCCCAGCGTCAGCAGCAGCTGCGCCGCCACCATCCCCCGCCCCGCCAGCGCCTCCGCCCACGCCTGCGCAAGGCGGATCTGCCCCACCGCGGCGGCCGCCTGCTTCTCCTCCAGACGCAGCCTGCGCCCGCCGAACCCCAGCGTGCCCCGCGCCAGTGCGATCGCGCCGGACGACACCACGATCACCTGCGTCCCGCGCGCCCGCGCCTGCGCGATGTCCTCGGCCACCCCCGCCAGCCACGCCTCGCGCGGCACCGCTCCGTCCACCACCAGGGCAGAGCCGACCTTGACCACGAGCAGCCCGGCGGTGCGCAATGAGGGAACCACGCTGATGACCTAGGAGAAGACGGCGTCCATGGCCAGCACCGGCAGAACCAGCAGGCAAGGCTGAGGCACCACCTCCAAGCACGAGCTTCAACCTCCGCCAAAGCCTCGCCGTCGGAGACCATCACTTGGAACCGGGTTTCCAGGAACCTCAGGGCCCTGGTAAGTCCGGGCTGAGCTGCCGGAGATCCGCCTTGATCGCTGGAATGGCAGAGACGGACGGTTTCCGTCTTGTTACCAGACTGCGCGTCCCAATCTGCTGCCCTGTGTGCGTTACGGCACGTTTCCGCGATACGGAACACTTGCCGACCCTGTCCGCCCGGCCGGACACACATTGCCGCAATGACGCGGCCCAGCCAGCGGCCGCCTACGCAACTCCGATCAGTTGAGGCAATCTCGCCGTGGCCAGCTACGCCACGGCGCCTATGCTTTTGCAGAACCCGATCGCGGCGCACCTCCCGGGGCCGCGCCGCGATCGAACGTGCCGACCCGGCCTGCCCCGCAGCGCCGTCCACATCAGACACAGGAATGAACCCATGCGCTCCATCGCCCAACTCGCCGCACTCGCGCTGCTGCTCGCCTTGTCGGCTCAGGCACCGGCCTTTGCGGCCCCCACCCCGTCCGCGCTGTCCACCGACAGCTCCGCCATCCAGACGGTGGCCACCCATTCCATGCACCGCAGGCACATGCGCCACCACGCGGCGCACCACGTCTCCGGCCCGGCGCTCTAGCCGCCCGCGACGCCGCGCAGGCCTCAAGGCACGCCGGCAAACGCCCGGTATCACGTTCGCCCTGCCCCGCCTGAGCGGGACGGGGCGGGCGCGTCTACTCCTCGGGCTCGGTCGTGAACAGCAGCGGGAACCCGTGCTTGCGCGCAGCATCGGTGGCGTTCGTCGCCTTGGTCTGCGCGACGTCCTTGGTGAACACCGCGACCACGCACGACCCGCGCTGGTGCGCCGTGCGCATCACCTGGCTGGCGCGCTCCTCGCCCATGCGGAACTCCGCCTTGAGCACCATCACCACGAACTCGCGCGGCGTGAAGTCGTCGTTGACCAGCATCACCTTGTGCAGCCGCGGCCGCTCGACCTTCAACTCGGTCTGCCCGCGCGACGTCGTCACGGTGTTGGTGTCACGCTCGTCCATGGAAACGCTCCGGCAAGGGTCGGACGGACAGATGTTCCGCCTCCCGCCGGCGCACAACCCCGCAGCCGACGCGCGATCGCGATTTCCCCTCGCCGAGCCAGGGCCACGAGGCAAACCCGGAGAGTCCGCCACCGAAGTCGAGGTTGCCGGAAGCAGGCCTTTGGCAAAGCTTGAGGCCCATGCCTGAAGGCAGAGCCTCAACCTTGCCTGCCTCCCCGCCCCCGCACCACGGCCGCCGGGGTCGCGGCCGCCCCGATCAGCGCCAGCAGCGCCCGCGCCGCGTGGCTCGCGTGGCGCTCCCGGTGGCGCAGCGCCACGTACGTCCGGTCCGGCAGGCCCAGCCCCACCTGCACCAGCAGCCCCGCCTCCAGGCTCGGCGCCGCCACCGACGCCGAGATCACCGTCGCCCCCAGACCGGCCTCCACCGCCGCGCGCACCGCCTCGTTCGACGGCAGCGCCAGGGCCACCGGCAGCGACCCAGGCGCCACCCCGAACCCCGCCAGCGCCGCCTCGAACACCGAGCGCGTCCCCGACCCCGCCTCGCGCAGCACCCACTCCGTGTCCGCCAGCTCTCCCGGTGCCACCTGCGCGCGCCCCGCCCACGGATGCGCCGGCCCCACGACCAGCAGCATCCGGTCGCGCGCCACCACCACGGCCTCCAGCACCGCGTCGTCGACCGCCCCCTCCACGAACCCCAGCTCCGCCGACCCCGCGTGCACCGCCTCGGCCACCTGCGCCGTGTTGCCCACCGCGAGGCACAGCTCGACCCGGGGATGAGCCGTGCGGAACGCGACCAGGTGGCGAGGCAGCCAGTAGCCGGCGATCGTCTGGCTGGCGTGGATTGCCAGCCGCCCCCGCCCCAGGGTGCCGAACTCCGCCAGAGCCGCCTCCGCGGCTCCCACCCGCGCCAGGATCGCCCGCGCCTCGCCCAGCAGCAGCTCGCCCGCCTCGCTCAGCACCACCCCGCGCCCGACCCTGTGGAACAGCCGCGTGTCGTGGGCCCGCTCCAGCGCCGCCACCGCGTGGCTCACCGCCGACTGCGCCAGGCCGAGCGCCTGCGCCGCCCGCGTCACGTGCTGGCGCTCGGCCACGGCCACGAAGATCCGGAGCTGCTCCAGGGTCACGGGGGCTCCATAAGGAAAAAGCGAAGGCTGGGCTCTGCCCAGACCCGCCAGGGGCGAGCCGCCCCTGGACCGGCTTTACCAAGGGAAGCCAGTCCAGGGGGGCTCCCCCTGGCGGAGTTTGAGGCAGAGCCTCAACCTTGCTTCATCCCGAACAGCCGCGCCGCGTTCCCCCCGAGCCCCGCCGCCAGCGCCGCCTCCGACAGGCCGAGCGCCCGGAAGTCCTCGACGCCCTGCCGCATCGGCCGGAACGGGAAGGACGAGCCGAACAGGAACTGGTCGCGCAGGAACCCGTTCGCCGCCTCCACGTAGCGCCCGCCCCCCGCCTGGAACGTGTACATGTCCGGCGACACGAAGACGTTCTCGTGCCGGAACGCCACCGAAAGGATGCCGTCGACGTTCGGCCAGAACCCGTGGGAGCACACGATCGGCAGGCGGGGGAACAGCGCCGCCAGGCGGTCCACTGCCAGCGGGTCGTTGAACCGCAGGTCCGGCGTGGTCGGCCCCGACATCACGAACGCCGGCACTCCCATCGACTCGCAGACCTCGTACAGCGGCAGAAGCCGCGGGTCGTCCGCCAGCATCGGCTCGGCGTAGAACCCCGCGTCGACGTTGACGCCGCGCAGCCCCAGCTCGCCCACCGCGCGCCGCGCCTCGCGCACTGCGCCGTCGCGCCCCAGCTCCAGCGGGTCGACCGACGCCACGCCGATCAGCACGCCGCCCGAGTCCCGCGCCAGCCCGGCCAACACGTCGTTGCTGATCCGCACCGTGGGCGTGGAGCGCCCGACCATCACCGCGTGGTCGATCCCGGCTTGCGCGATCTCTCGCAGGTAGGCCGGCAGGTCCGGCGTGCGCGTGACGTGATCCGGGTCGCGCGAGCCCACCCTGCGGTTCAGCCAGCCCACCACGTCGTACGACGGCGTGCCCGGCGAGGCACCGAAGAAGTCGTGCAGGAAGGTGGGCCGGTTGCGCATGTCGATAATGGCCATGGACGTCCTCGTGCTCGGGTTCGGACGGTCCCATACCACTGCAGGCAAGCTTGGGCCCTGCCCAAACCCGTCCCTGCTTCAACGTGGGGGCGAGCCGCCCCTGGACCGGTGTTCAATAAGGAAGGCCTCAGTAGGGGTTTCCGAAGGCTCCGCCTTTGGCGGGGTCCAGGGGCAGAGCCCCTGGCCTTCCTTCATCTGGCGACCACACCCAGCGCCAGTGCTGCGTCTCCACCCCGGGCACAACCGAAAGCGGGCGTCGCCTGCCGGCCGGGGCCTGGTCCGGTTCTGCCCGGCTTCGCGCCCCGGCCGCACGTCGCGACGGCAATCCCCGTCCCGCGACATCCTGCCGGCAGGGACGACACGGACGCTCCTCCCGCCGACATCATGGAGGTGTCATGCCGCCGGCGCTGGCACAGGTGTTGCTATGATGCCCACCAACCCGCCTCGGCGGCCGCGACTCCCCCCACATCCAGGAACGCCGATGTCTCGTCCCACGACACGCCGCCTCGCCTTGTCCCTTGCCACCGCCCTGTCCGCGATCGCCACCACGGCGCTCGCCCCCGCGCACGCTGCCACCTCCGGTGACGTCGCCATCGGCGATCCCCTTGCGCTCACCGTCTACCTGCCCCTGTCCAACCAGACCGCCGCGGAAGCCGCCGCCGTCGCCCTGCAGACCCCCGGCACCCCGGGCTATCATCGGTTCCTGTCCGTCCCCGACTTCGTGTCCCGCTACGCCGCCTCCGACGCGGAGATCGCCACGGTCAAGGCCATCCTGGTCTCGATGGGATTCACCCCCGGCCTCGTCTACCCGAACCACCTCGCGATCGAGGCCACCGCGCCCGCCGGCACCGCCGCCCTCGCGCTCGGCCTGTCGCTGCACCGCTATACCGTGGGTGGCCGCACCGGCATCGCGTCGTCGACCGCCATGCGCATCCCCGCCCGCCTCGCCAGCCACATCCGCGGCATCGGCGGCGTCGACACCATGACCCACGCCAGCCCCCGCCACCTCACCGCTGCGCTGGCCCCCGGCCTGACGGGCAGCACGCAGCACGCCGCCGGCGCCGCACTCGCCGGCGGCACCCCCGGCGACTATCTGCCCGCCGACTTCGCGAAGTTCTACGACGTGCTGCCGATCACCGCGCGCGGCATCAGCGGCCGCGGCACCACCATCGGCATCGTCACGCTCAACGACTTCAACCCCGCCGACGCCTACTCGTTCTGGTCCCAGATCGGCCTGACCGTCTCGCCCACCCGCATCACCAAGGTCGACGTCGACGGCGGCGTGGAGGCGGCCGGCAACAACGCCGACGGCGAGGGCGAGACCGACCTTGACGTCGAGGAGTCCGGCGCGCTGGCGCCCGATGCCAACGAGCGCGTCTACATCGCGCCCAACACCACCAACTCCACCTTCATCAACGCCTTCGAGGCGGCGGCGTCGGAGAACATCGCCGACACCGTCTCCACCAGCTGGGGCCAGCCCGAGCTGGACTTCTTCTACGACTTCGCCACACAGACGCCGGCCGACAGCTTCGAGCTTCAGGCCTTCCACGACGCCTTCCTCGAGATGGCGCTGCAGGGTCAGACCCTCTACGTCGCCAGCGGCGACTCCGGCTCCTTCGACACCGTGCGCGGCTGCCCGGCCTACGGCACGCCCACCGCCGACGCCCCCGTCTGCAACGCCCCCTACAGCGTCGACCACCCCGCCGCCGACCCGCTCGTCACCGCCGCCGGCGGCACAACCCTGCCGTTCAGCTTCACCCTGAACGACGGCATCGTGCTTTCCGTCGCCCGCGAGCAGGCCTGGGGCTGGGACTACATCTCGAACGAGGCCGCCGCCCAGGGTTTCGCCAGCGCCATCTCTGTCGCCGACGTGTTCTCGGTCGGCGGCGGCGGCGGCGTCAGCTCGTACTGGACCCAGCCCTGGTACCAGTTCCGCGTCCCCGGTGTCACCCTGACCAAGCCTGGCCAGCTGTTCGAGGCCAACTTCGGCACCGGCCCCCAGCTCCAGCAGTATCTCGCCCCGCTGTTCCCCGGGCGCAACATGCCCGACCTTTCCACCAACGCCGACCCCGAGACCGGCTACGCCACCATCTCCGAGGGCGCCGTGCTCGACTTCTTCGGCGGCACCAGCTTCGTCGCCCCCCAGCTCAACGGCGTGACCTCGCTGTTCGTCCAGGCCCTCGGCAGCCGCGTCGGCCAGATCAACCCGGCCCTCTACCGCCTCGGCAGCGCCGCCAGCACCGACATCCGGGCCGGCGACAACTGGGGTTATCCGGCCATCTCCGGCTACGATAACGCCGTCGGTGTCGGCGTGCTCGACGCCAGCCGCCTGCTGTCCGGGTTGCTCGCGCTGCAGGCCGCAAGCCACTAGGAGGAAGGCGGGACCGGGGCTCCCTGCCCCGGACCCGCCGGGCTCCGCCACGCGGCCAGCAGTGCGGCGCATGACGGCATGGGGCGTCCGTTGTGCGGACTGCTGCGATGTCCCACTCGGGCTACAGCTGGCGGCAGTTCATGCGAATCGCCGGGCTTGCTGACACGCAAGCGAGGCAAGGTTGGGCTCTGCCCACACCCGCCAGGGGCGAGCCGCCCCTGGACCGGCGCTACTCAAGGAATGCGTTCCAAGGGCGCAGCCTTTGGCGGAGTTTGAGGCGGAGCTTCAACCTTGCCTGGCTTGGAGACTCCAGACGTCAGCCGAGTGGGCCAACCGTATCAGGCCCACGCCCTGTTAACCGCCGCCGGATCAGGCCTGCCGGACCGCCATGCGGCAAAGTCGTCCATCCAGTCCTGCATCTCGGACGGCGGACGCGGGAGGCCGATCCGGAACCCCTGGAGCTCCGTGCAGCCCGCGGCGCGCAGCAGCTCGATCTGCCGGTCCGTCTCCACGCCTTCCGCGGTGGCCGAGACGCCCAAACCCCTGCAGAGCTCGACGATGGCGCGAACGATGGCCACCGCCTGCGGCCCGGTGCCGAGATCCTGCACGAAGGACCGGTCGATCTTGATCCGGTCGAACGGCAACGCGCGCAGGAAGCTCAGCGACGAGTAGCCCGTGCCGAAATCATCCAGGGCGATCGTGACACCCGCCGCTCTGAGCTCGTGGAGCATGGCGGCGGCGGCGGCCACGTCGTCGATCACCGCGGTCTCCGTCACCTCAAGCTCCAGCCGTCCGGGCGCCAGGCCGGCGTCGGCCAGGGCCCGCATCACCCGGCTCACCAGGTCGGGCAGGCGGAACTGCACCGCCGAGAGATTGACGGACACAGCCAGCCCATCCCCCCAGCCTGCCGCCTCGCGGCACGCGGCCTGGAGCACCCAGTCGCCGATCTCCGCGATGAGTCCGACCTCCTCGGCGAACGGGATGAAGTCGATGGGCGCCACGTTGCCCCGCGACGGCGAGTGCCACCGCAGCAGCGCCTCGTGCGAGGTGACCACGCCCCTGTCCAGGTCGACGACCGGCTGGTAGTGCAGGACGAACTGCCCGTCCGCCAGGGCCGCGCGCAGGTCCCGCTCCAGGTCGCGCTGCTCCGGCGACAGATCGTCCGGCCCTGGCTCGCCGGAGACGCTGGCGCCGTGCCGGGCGACGCCTCCGCGGGCCGGCGCCGGATCGGTGCCGCCGGCCAGCAAAGCCTTCCCGGGGACCCGCGAGGGCGCTGCCGCATCCTCGGGCCCGGACCCCGCCGCCTTCCCTGCACCGGGCGAGGACAGGGGCTCCCGCCGCCGTTCCGCCGTCTCCGACCTTTCCTCCTCGACCCGGTTGCGCCCGTTCTCCTTGGCCTTGTAGAGGGCCGCATCCGCGCGCTCGAGCAGCGACACCGCCGTGTCTCCGGCCCGGAAGAAGGCCAGGCCGCCGCTTGCCGTGACGGTGCGCTCCGCGTCGCCGAACACGTAGGGCGCATCGACGATCGCCGAGCGGATGGCCGACACCCGCCCCGCGAGCGCGTCCGGATCCCCGGGCAGCAGGACGAGGAACTCCTCGCCGCCGTAGCGCCCGACCGCCTCGGGCAGGCCGACGGCGGCGCCAAGCCTGCGCCCGAAGGCGGTGAGAACCTCGTCGCCCGCGATGTGGCCGAAGGTGTCGTTGATCCTCTTGAAATGATCGATGTCGCAGAGCAGGACGGCGAGCGGCGTCTCCGCCGCCATAGCCGCCGCGATCGCCGCCTCCAGCGCGGCCATGATCGCGCGCCGGTTGGCAAGGCCGGTCAGGGCGTCGGACATGGCCAGGCGCTGCATGTCGCCCGCCTGGCGCTCCAGCTCGCCCGCCTGATGCTGGAGCTCGCTCCTGGCCTGCTCGATCTCGGCCGTGCGCGCGCACACCACCTCCTCGAGGCGCCGCTGGTTGTGCAGCAGCAGCCGCATTCGCGCCTGCCACGTCCCGGCGAGCATGGCCAGGACCGCGAACGCGCACAGCCCGCGGAACCACCATCGCCGCCACCACGGCGCGCGGATGGTGATCTCGAACCCGGTCTCTGCGGAGACGGTGCCGTGCACGGTGTCCACGGCGATCAGCTCGAAGCGGAGCAGGCCTGCGGGAAGGTCCGAGTAGCGGACCTCGTGCCCGGTGGTGCTGCTCCAGCCCTCGTCGAGCCCGCTCAGCCGGTAGCGGAACACGAAGCTGCGGCCACGGGAGTAGTCGAGGTCGACGAAGTGGATCACGAGCGGCTCCGGGCTCCAGTCGATGCCGGTCACCCGCGACACGGGCAGCGTCCGCTCGCCCAGCGACACGCCGGTGACGAGCGGGTGCAGCGTCGCCTCCGGCCTCGGCCGTGTCGGATCGATGAGGTGCGACAGGCCGTGGCTGGTGCCGAACCACATCGAGCCGTCGACGTCCTCATAGACGGCCGCCTGGTTCATGTCGTTGGTGATCGGGCCGCTGGTGCCGTCCAGGTGCGTCCACGCCTGCCCGTCGAACACGTCGATGCCGTGATCCGTGCCGATCCACATCCAGCCGCGATGGTCGCAGTGCGCGAACAGGACGTTGTTCGAGCCGATCACGGGGACGACGAAGGGAGGCAGCGGCTCGGCGTGCCCGCCCGTCATGCGGAAGCGCAGAACCCCGTCCGAACCGGTGCCGACCCAGAGGTCGCCGTCCGGGGAGAAGGTCAGCGCGACCGGCGTGCTCCTCAGCAGCGCCGGAGGCACCACCAGGTCGAACTGCCCCGTGCCGTCGCGCCGGAACACCCCGTCCGGCGACAGCACCCACACCAGGCCTTTTGCGTCCGTGGTCACCAGGGTCGTGTCGTGCGCCAGGGCCAGCTCGGCCCGCAGCTCCGCCGCGGGCGCATCGGCGTCGGCGACCATGAACAGCCCGCCGGACGTGCCGAGCCAGAGCCGGTTGTCCTGGTCCACCTTCGCGGTCACCACCTTGCCGAGCGAGGGGATGTGCTCGACCAGGCCCTGTGCGGGATCGCGCCGGGCCAGCGGCAGGCCCACGGGCGCCAGCCACAGCCGGCCGGCCCGGGTCGGCTTGAGGATGTAGTTGGTCTCGGCCGGCGCGCCGGACGGCGTGCCGTCGGTCGCGACCGTGCCGCTGTCTGTCGCGACCCAGAGCTGACCGTCCGGCAGCCGCGCCACCGACCACACGATGTCGCTGGGCAGCCCGTCGCTCGCGGTCCAGTGCTCCCAGTCGTCCAGGCCGATGGAGCGGAACGCGCCCGTCCCGAAGCTGCCGATCCAGAGCGAGCCCTCGCGGTCGAACATCAGCGACTGGATGCGGTCCGCGGGCAGGCCTCCCGGGTGGTGCAGATGCGGCCGCCAGCGCGTGCCGTCCCAGTCGACGATGCCGCTGGCACTCTGGGTCAGGACGCCGCCGTGCCCGTCCTCCACCAGATCCAGCATCTGGGGACTGGCCGCGTAGGAGGTGTGCTCGCCCGACGCGGCCGCGCCGGGCCCGTCGCCGCGCGTGGTGAACCGCGTGACGGCGAACCGGGCCTGTCCCGGCCTGCGCCAGGCGATCCGGTCCAGGCTCCGGGTCCACAGCGTGCCGTCCGAGGCCCTGAGCGCCACCTGCCAGGCATCCGCGGGCAGGCCGTCGTCTTCCCCGAGCACCGTGACCCGCCCGGGTTCGATGCGCCCGGGTTCGATGCGCCCAGGTTCGATGCGGCAGAGCGCGACGCCGCAGCCGGCGAGCAGCGCGCCATCGGCGTCGGGCACCACGAACCGCGCCTTCGCCAGTCCGGGAACAGCTTCCAGGCTTGCCGCGTCCAGCAGCGGCGAGAACGCCCCGACGCCGCTGTCCCCGACCGGCGCGCGGAGCAGCGTGCCGCCAGCGTCGAGAACGACGGCGGCGGCGCTGACGGCGAGGAGATGAGGCGACTTCAGCGGGACGGACGGCTCCCCGATCTCGACCCGGCTGAACGTTCCGCCGTAGCGCACGTAGAGGCCGGAGGTCGTGACCACCCAGATCCGCCCGGCCGCGTCGACGACGATCTGCTGGACCCAGGCCGCCGATGGCAGGCCGTCGTCGTACAGCGTGACGCCGATGCCGTCATAGCGGTACAGGCCGCCCTCGGTGCCGAAGAGGATGTAGCCGTCCCGGTCCTGGGCCAGGGCGCTGATGGCGAGATTGCCGAGCCCCTGCTCGTCGGTGATGTTCTGGAATCTGGTGAACTGCGCCCGCGCGGCCTCGAGCGGGGAACACAGCAGGACGAGGCCGAGGAGCAGCGCGCGCAGGACGCTTCGCGTCTGTCGCCGGCCGGACTGCAAGCCGCAGATCGCCCCCTGGACAGACATGTTCGCCCCGCTCCTGCGGAACACCTTATGTCCGGTATGATTACCAAGGACTGAAGCAGGCCCGGTTCCTCGCCTGCATCGGCGCCGTATGCCGCACGTTGCCCGGCCCGGGCAGCGGCCTTGCATCTCTTCTTCCCGCGTCTACGCTGCTCCCCGATGTACGCCGCCACCCTTGGCGCCACGCGCCACACCTTCCCCGACCTCGCGACCCTGCTCGCCCGCGCGACCCCGCGCCGCAGCGGCGACGAGCTGGCCGGCCTCGCCGCCCGCTCCGGGGAGGAGCGCGTCGCCGCCCAGTTCGCGCTGGCCGACGTCCCGCTCCGCCGCTTCCTCGACGAGGCCGTGGTCCCCTACGAGCGGGACGAGGTCACCCGCCTCATCCTCGACACCCACGACGCGCCCGCCTTCGCCCCCGTCGCCCACCTCACCGTCGGCGGCCTGCGCGACTGGCTGCTGTCCGACGCTGGCACGCCCGAGGCGCTCGCGGCCCTGGCCCCCGGCCTCACCCCCGAGATGGTCGCGGCGTGCTCCAAGCTGTGCCGCCTCGCCGA
Organism: uncultured Acetobacteraceae bacterium; assembly: GCA_964236585.1. GTDB lineage: Bacteria > Pseudomonadota > Alphaproteobacteria > Acetobacterales > Acetobacteraceae > CAXSEF01. The sequence goes on along the minus strand of CAXSFE010000023.1, from coordinate 8,989 downwards.
CCTGATGGCGGTGGCCAGCCGCTGCCACGTCACCACGCGGTTCCGCAACACGCTCGGCCTGCCCGGACGCCTGTCTACCCGCCTGCAGCCCAACCACCCCGCCGACGACCCGCGCGCTATCGCCGCCAGCCTGCTCGACGGCCTCCTCCTCGGCTCCGGCGACGCCGTGCTCGGCATCAACCCCGCCACGGACAGCCCGGAACGCACCCGCACGCTGCTGCATCTGCTCGACGACGCCCGCGAGCGCCTCGCCATCCCCACCCAGACCTGCGTCCTCGCCCACGTCACCACCACGCTGGCCCTGATGGAGCAGGGCGCTCCCGTCGACCTGGTGTTCCAGTCCGTCGCCGGCACCGAGGGAGCCAACCGCGGCTTCGGCATCGACCTCGCCCTGCTCGCCGAGGCCCGCGCCGCCGCCCTGTCGCTCGACCGCGGCACGCTCGGCACCAACGTGATGTACTTCGAGACCGGCCAGGGCAGCGCGCTGTCGTCGGGCGCCCATCACGGCTGCGACCAGCAGACGCTCGAGGCCCGCGCCTACGCGGTCGCGCGCGCCTTCTCCCCGCTGCTCGTCAATTCCGTCGTCGGCTTCATCGGCCCGGAATACCTGGCGAACGGCCGCGAGATCACCCGCGCCGGCCTGGAGGACCATTTCTGCGGCAAGCTGCTCGGCCTGCCGATGGGCGTCGACATCTGCCACACCAACCACGCCGACGCCGACGCCGACGACAGCGACGCCCTGCTCGCCCTGCTCGTCGCCGCCGGCGTCACCTTCGTCATGGGCGTGCCGGGCAGCGACGACATCATGCTTGGCTACCAGAGCACCTCGTTCCACGACGCGCTGGCCGTGCGCGAGCTGCTCGGCCGCCGGCCTGCCCCGGAGTTCGACGCCTGGCTCGCAGAGCAGGGCCTGGCCGACGACCACGGGCGCGTCCGGCCGCCGGCCCTGCCGCAGCACTTCCGCGCACTGCTGCCCTAGGCAGGCAAGGCTGAGCGCTGCCCAGACCCGCCCCTCCTTGAAAGCGGGGGGCGAGCCGCCCCTGGACCGGCTTCACCCAAGGGGTGCGTTCCAAGGGCGCAGCCTTTGGCGGAGTTTGAGGCGGAGCCTCAACCTTTCTCGCTTGGCAGTCGCATGTGTCAGCCAGTCGCGCCATTCGTATGACTCGAGTGATGGGCGGCTGTCCGGCCGGACCCTCGCTACCGGGAAGCGGCGTCGGGCGCGACCCTGTCGCCGGCCCAGCCGAGCAGTTGCCTCATCGCAGAACGATACGCGTTGGGACTGTTTGCCGAATGGGTGCCGTCGGCGATCGAGATCTCGGTGAGCCGCCAGGGCTTGGCCGGACGCGCCATCCAGGCGGCCAGCCACGGCACCGTCTCCGCACGAAGCCTCGGCAGGTCTCCGGGTCCCTCCGCCACGAACAGCCGAAGGTCATGGCGCGTCGCAGCCGCAGGCTCCCCGTAGAAGAAGTCGCGGGTCGGCGGCAGGGCGGGGCTGCTCGCGATCCGCCCCCAGAAGAGATCGGGATCGGCGAACGCCGAATATAGGACAAAGCTGCCCCCGCGCGACTGCCCGAACAGCACCCGCCGCGACGGGTCCGCACGATACCGCGCCTCCAGCGTCGGCAACAGCTCGTCCCTGAGGAAGTTCTGGAAAGCCGGGGCGCCGCTTTTCTCAGCCGGCAGGTCGGGCGACGGCGGCATGAAGTCGATGCCGCGCTTGTTGATGCCCGGATCGAAGCTGCCATAGGCGATCCCCACGACGATTGCCTCCGGCAACCCGTCGTCGATCGTCAGGAACAGATGGGATGCCGCAATGATCGGGAACAGGGAGTCGCCATCCAGGACATAGACAACCGGGTAGCGCTTGTCCGTGTCCTCGGCATAGCCCTGCGGCAGTCTCACATAGATGTGGTAGACCCGGCCCGTCGCCTGGGAGGAGAGGGGAAAGTACCCACCTGCCAGGGAAGGCAGATAGTCCAGCGGGACGGAACCGGTGGCGCCGGACGAGGCGACCGGCTGAGCCGGGCTGCTCGAACAGATCGAAAATAGCCCCACACAACACGCGAAACCGGCGATCATCCGCATGTGGACACCATGCCGGTATCGATCCAAGGCCTGGCCTGAAAGGGACATCATTAAAACCCTGCCTTCCCGATCTCCTGCCCATGGCCAAGCAGGCACGCCACCAGCCCTGATGCGGCACACCGTCCGTGCTGCGCCATCCTAGGACACCGCCGTCGACCCGGGCACGCATCGCCCGAACCCGTATCAACCCGCGTAACCATCTCTGCCCGGCAAACCCGCGCTGCCGTCCATGCTGGTTCGGACTGCCGGTTCTGTCCTCCCCGGTGCTCCGGGCACAGCAGCCCGTTCTGCCTGCCCAGCCGGTCACCCTCGACGCCCCTGGTGGATCATGACCCGTCCTCTTCCCCCCGCCAACGTCGAAGCCACCGCGCTGCCCGCCGACCCCGACCCCTGGGCCCGCCTGCGCCCGCTGACCCCCGCGCGCATCGGCCTTCCCCGCGCCGGCGCCGCGCTGGCCACCCGCCCGCTGCTCGACCTCCGCCTCGCCCACGCCCGCGCCTGCGACGCCGTCGCCGCCGCACTCGACGCCCCTGCCCTGCTCGCCGCCCTCTCCACCCCCGAGCAGCCCGCCCTCCTCCTGCACAGCCGCGCCCCCGACCACGCCGCCTATCTCCGCCGCCCCGACCTCGGCCGCGACCTCGACGACGACGCCCCCGCCACCCTCGCCCCCCACGCCACCGGCTGGGACCTCGCGATCACCGTGGCCGACGGCCTCTCCGCCCACGCCGCAGAGCGCCAGGCCCCGCCCCTGCTCGCCCGCCTGCGTCCCGCGCTGGCCGCGCAGGGCTGGCGCGTCGCCCCGCGCGTCGTCCTGCGCCACGGCCGGGTCGCCGCCGGCGACCGCGTCGCAATCCTGCTCCGCGCCGCCGCCGCCCTGGTCCTGATCGGCGAGCGCCCCGGCCTTTCCACCCCCGACAGCCTCGGCGCCTACCTGACCTGGTCGCCCGGCCCCGCCACCACCGACGCCGACCGCAACTGCGTCTCCAACATCCACGCGCACGGCCTCTCGCCCGACACCGCCGCCCACCGCATCGTCCACCTGCTCGCCGCCATGCGCACCGCCCGCCACTCCGGCGTCTGCCTCAAGGACACCTCGGTCGATCCGACCGAACTGCTGCCAGGCCCCTAGGGCACCAGGGCCCGCCGGAACCCCACCGCCGGCACTCCGCTATTGCGAATGATTATCACTCTCGTCTAGCATCGGGGCCCATTCCAGACGCGAGGCCCGCCCCATGCACCGCTATCTCTCGACCGGTTCCTCGACCATCGCCACCCTCATGGCCTGCCGCGCCGGCCCGGCCGCCGCGTGCGACACCACGCCGTTCACCACCCTGCTGCCCGACCTTGCGCGCGCCAAGGGCCACGTCCGCCGCACGCCGCGCGATGCCGCCGTCCGCCCCGGACCCGCTGCGCGGCCGCCTGCCGCCACCAGCCCGTGACCGCAGGCACGGCCGCGCTCCTGCGCCGCACGGCCGATGGCGCCGCCGCGCTTGCCTTCCGCGTCCACGTGTTCGGCGAGGTGTTGGATTGCGGCGGCGCCGGTCCTTGAAGGAAGCAAGACCAGGGGCTCTGCCCCTGGACCCCGCCAAAGACTGCGTCCTTGGAACGCATCCCCTGAGGAAGGCCGGTCCAGGGGCGGCTCGCCCCTGGCGGGTCCGGGCAGAGCCCGGCCTTGCTGTCTGCCTACTCTTCCCCGCCTGCCCGCGCGTCGAACGTCCGCCGCGCCTGCTCCACCACCGGCAGGTGCGCGAACGCCCAGTTCCCGATTTCCTCCAGCGGCCCCCGCAGCGAGTGCCCCAGCGGCGTCAGCGCGTATTCGACCCGCGGCGGGATCGTCGGGAACACCGTGCGCGTCACCAGCCCGTCGCGCTCCAGGCCGCGCAGCGTCAGCGTCAGCATCCGCTGCGAAACGCCACCAACCAGCCGCTTCAGCTCGTTGAACCGCCGCGGCCCCCTGGCCAGCATCATCACCACCAGCACCGTCCACTTGTCGCCCACCCGTGACAGGATCGACGTCACAGCCTGGCACGCACCGGGCGGGCTCGCCCCGGCGTCGCCGACCTCATGCATGGACTCGGACATCAAGAACTGGACCTCCTGGCAGGCACGTATGGGCCACCCGAATACCCGGGGTCACAAAACCATACCAGCCTGCCCCGCCCGTGGTGGCGTCCTGGATCAGCTCTGGCCGGTTTTCACCGCCCCCGCCCCGCGTAGGTCCGGCGCCGTCGCCTCCTCGCCCAGCGCCACTGCCGCCGCCTCCAGTCCCACCACCTCCTGCGCCGGGCTGCCCAGCCTGCGGATCGCCACAGTCCCCTCCTCCGCCTCGCGCCGACCCACCACCAGCAGCACCGGCACGTGCGCTAGGCTATGCTCGCGCACCTTGGCGTTGATCTTTTCGTTGCGCAGATCGGTGCGCACCGACAGCCCTGCTGCGCGCAGCCGCTCGGCCACAACCTCGGCGTACGGGTTCGCATCGGAAACGACGGTCGCCACCACCGCCTGCACCGGCGCCAGCCACAGCGGGAAGCGCCCGGCATACTGCTCGATCAGGATGCCCAGGAACCGCTCGAAGCTGCCCAGGATCGCGCGGTGCAGCATCACCGGGCGGTGTTTCGCTCCGTCCTCGCCCACGAACGAGGCGTCGAGCCGCTCGGGCAGGAAGAAATCCACCTGCAGCGTGCCGCACTGCCAGTCCCGCCCGATCGCGTCGCGAAGCACGAACTCCAGCTTCGGCCCGTAGAACGCGCCCTCCCCTGGGTTGACCTCGTATTCCACTCCAGCGATCGCGCAGGCCTCGCGCAGCGCCGCCTCCGCGCGGTCCCATGTCGCATCATCGCCCGTGCGGCTTTCGGGACGGTCCGCGAACTTCACCCTGAAGCTCTTGAACCCGAAGTCCGCATACACCGAGCGCAGCAGCGCCACGAAGCGCGCCGTCTCCTCGGCCACCTGCGCCTCGGTGCAGAAGATGTGCGCGTCGTCCTGCGTGAAGGAGCGCACCCGCATCAGCCCGTGCAGCGCGCCGGACGGCTCGTAGCGGTGGCACGCCCCGAACTCCGCCATGCGCAGCGGCAGTTCTCGGTAGGAGCGCAGGCCCTGGTTGAAGATCTGCACGTGGCAGGGGCAGTTCATCGGCTTGAGCGCGAGGTCCTTCTCCTCGTCCTCGACGCGCGCGACGAACATGTGCTCGCGGTACTTCTCCCAGTGCCCCGAGCGCTCCCACAGCCCGCGGTCCACCAGCTGCGGCGTCCTGACCTCGCCATACCCCGACGCGTCCAGCCGCCGGCGCATGTAGGCCTCGCAGGTCCGGTACAGCCGCCACCCCTTCTCGTGCCAGAAGGCGCTCCCCGTCGCCTCCTCCTGGAAGTGGAACAGGTCCATCTCCCGCCCGATCCTGCGGTGGTCGCGCCGCTCCGCCTCCTCCAGCCGATGCAGGTAGGCGTCCAGCTCCTTCTGGTCGCGCCACGCCGTGCCGTAGATGCGCGACAGCATCGGGTTGCGGTGGTCGCCGCGCCAGTATGCGCCGGCGACCTTCATCAGCTTGAACGCCGCGCCCACGTCGGCCGTGCCCCGCATGTGCGGCCCTCGGCACAGGTCCACCCATCCCCCCTGCCGGTACAGCGTGATCACTTGGTCCGCGCCCAGGTCGCGGATCAGCTCCGCCTTGTAGGCCTCGCCGCGCGCCTCGAAGAACGCCGTCGCCTCGCCGCGGTCCCAGACCTCGCGCACGAACGCCGCGTCGCCCGCGATGATCTCGCGCATCCGGGCCTCGATCGCCGGGAAGTCCTCCGTCGTGAACGGCACGTCGCGGGCGAAGTCGTAGTAGAACCCGTCCTCGATCGACGGCCCGATCGTCACCTGCGTCCCCGGGAACAGCCCCTGCACCGCCTCGGCGAGCACGTGCGCCGTGTCGTGCCGGATCAGCTCCAGCGCCTCCGGGTCGCGGCGCGTGACGAAGCGCACCGACGCGTCCGCCTCGATCGGCCGCGCGAGGTCGACCAGCGCGCCGTCCACGCGCATCGCCAGCGCCGCCTTCGCCAGCCCCGGCCCGATGTCGGCGGCCAGCGCGGCGCCGGTCACCGGACCCTCGAAGCGGCGGACGGACCCGTCGGGCAGGGTGATCGCAGGCATGGCACAGGCTCCTTGAACGCGGCGCGCGCACCCTACCCGCACGGGGCGGGCGAGGCGACAGCGCGCAAGGCAGGCAGGGCCGGCCCTGCCTTCGCCGCCATCCCGGCGATCCAGGCGGATCGTCGGGAGCCTCGACGGACGGGAGGCATGCCGGCATCCGGCCGACCGCCGGGCCTGTCCACCCTGCCATGCCGCGCGCATATGTCGCCGCATGAGCGAAGCCACCAGCCTGCAGCCCCTCGTCCAGCGTCTGCTCGGGCTCGCCCGGGCGAGCGGCGACGTGCCCGCCACCGCGGCCGACATCGAGGCGGCGGCCGAGGCCCTCCTCGCCGGCGGGCCGGCCAGCGACGAGGCGGCCCTCGACAGGCTGCGCGCCGCCGTGTCCGCGCGCCTCGCGGCGGGCGATCCCCGGGACGTCGAGGCGGCCTTCGCCGGAGCGGCCGAGGCGGTCGAGGCGCTGACCGGCCGCCCGCCCGGCATCCCGGCCATCCAGGAGATCGCGAGCCTCGTCGCGACCGCGGCCGGGCTCGACCCGGGCGCTGCCAGGGCGCTCCGCCAGCGGCTGGTCGCCACCGAGCGCAGCCGCCGTACCGCCGCCCGCCAGGCCCGGGAGCGCGCCCGGGCGCTGCAGCAGGCCGAGGAGGCGCGCCTGCGCGAGTGGGAAGGCGAGCTGGTCGGCACCGACGCGCTGCCGGCACTCCTCGGCGCGCCCCGCAGGCTGGTCGAGCGCTGGATCGCGGAGGGCCTGGTCCCGGTCGCGCGCAGCACCACGGTCCGCCGCGACGGCCGGGCGTCGGAGGAGCTGGAGTTCCACCCCGACCAGATCGCCGCCCTGCTGCCCAAGGTGGCCCGCTGGACGACGCGCGACGCCGAGCCGGAGCGCGCGCGCATCTCCAACGGGGCGGTCGCCCGACGCGCCGGGCTCGACCGCTACGCCGCGCACTTCGCCGAGGCGCGCGCGCTCGGCCGGCGCATCACCGTGGTGATCGGCCCCACCAACTCGGGCAAGTCCCACTACGCGCTGGACCGGCTGGCGGCGGCCGAGAGCGGCGCCGCGCTTGCGCCGCTCCGCCTGCTGGCGCTGGAGTTCCAGGACGCGCTGGCCGCGCGCGGGGTGCCGGCCAGCCTGCTGACCGGGGAGGAGCGCCAGGTGGTGGCGGGCGCGCGGCACGTCGCCTGCACCGTGGAGATGGCGCACACCAGCCGCGCCGTGGACGTGGCGGTGATCGACGAGGCGCAGATGCTGGCCGACCCCGACCGCGGCGCCGCCTGGACCGCGGCGATCATGGGCATCCCCGCGCGCGAGGTGATCGTGCTGGGCGCGCCGGACTGCCTGCCGCTGGTTCGCCGGATCGCGGCGCTGTGCGACGAGCCGGTCGAGGTGGTCCGGCTCGCGCGCATGAGCCCGCTGCGCGTCGCCACGGAGGCGGTCGGGCTGGCCTCGATCACCGACGCGGACGCGGTGGTGGCGTTCTCGCGCCGCGAGATCTTCGCCTTCCGCGAGCAGCTGACGGCGCGCGGGCGCACGGTGGCCGTAATCTACGGCGCGCTCGGCCCGGAGGTGCGCCGCGCGGAGAGCCGGCGCTTCCGCGAGGGGGCCGCGCCGATCCTGGTCGCGACCGACGCGATCGGCATGGGGCTGAACCTGCCGATCCGCCGGATCGTGTTCTCGGCGCTGGTGAAGTGGGACGGGCGGCAGGAGCGTTCGCTGACGCCCGCGGAGGTGCGCCAGATCGGCGGGCGCGCCGGGCGCTACGGGCAGCACGAGGAGGGCGTCGTCGCCGTGCTCGCCGGAAGCGGCGACCCGGCGCGGCTGCGGTCGCTGATGGAGACGGAACCCGCGCCGCCCGCCGACCTGCGGCCGCAGGTCTCGCCGGACCGGCGCATCGTGGCGGCGGTGGCGGAGGAGCTGGGGACCACCAGCCTGCTGGAGACGCTGCGCCGCATCCGCGGCGCGGTGCTCCGGCCGGGCGACCCGAACTACCGGCTGGCCGACCTGGAGACCCAGATGGAGATCGCGGCCGTCATGGACGGCACCGGGCTGTCGCTGCTCGACCGCTGGACCTACGCGCTGTGCCCGGTCGACCTGCGCGACTCGGGCGTCGACCGGCTGCTCCGCTGGGGGCTGGAGCACGCGGCCGGCGACACGGTGGGCGTGCCCACGGCCGGCCACCTGCCGGCGCCGCACCGTGCCGACCAGGCGGCGCTGGAGCGTGCGGAGAAGGCGGCGAAGCGCTTGGTCGCCTGGCGCTGGCTGTCGCAGCACTTCCCGGACAGCTACGCCGACCACGAGACGGCGTCCGAGGAGCGGACGCGGCTGGACCGCTTCATCGAGGGCGTGCTGCAGCAGCAGGCGATCGGCCGCAGTCACCGGGGCGGGCCGCGGCGGCGGGAGGGAGCGGAGCGGCCGGCCGGCGACGGCAAGGCGCGAGGCGGGAACCGCTCCCGGCCGTGATGCCGCCTGGGGAAGGCAAGGCCAGGGGCTCTGCCCCTGGACCCCGCCAAAGGCCGAGCCTTTGGAAACCTGGACCTAAGGGAGGCCGGTCCAGGGGCGGCTCGCCCTTGGCGGGTCTGGGCAGAGCCCAGCCTTGCCTGCCTGCGGGTCAGCCGATCACGCCGTTCGTGCCCGGCTGCCGGGTGACGGACGCGGGCTGCAGCCGCCGGCTCGCGGCCAGGATGGCGGCGATCGAGACGATTGCGGTGAAGATCAGGTACAGCCCCGGGCTGCTCGGGTCGCCGGTGCGCGCGATCAGCCAGGTGTTGATGAAGGGCG